>CAZMJK010000122.1:0-5948 GCA_964566555.1 uncultured Bifidobacterium sp.
GTGCGTTTCGCCCAGGTCTACATCGGAGCCTGATGTCATCCGCGACCGCCCGCTGGTCGCGGGTTCTGCTGAAAGTTTCCGGTGAGGCGTTCGCTGGCGATGCCGGGTACGGCATCGACGGACACGTCGTGCAACGCATTGCGAAGGACATCGTCGATGTCCGGGCCGATCATCCGGATGTCCAGATCGCCATCGTCGTCGGTGGCGGGAACATCTGGCGTGGGATGTCGGGGGCCGGTGCCGGAATGGATCGTGCTCAGGCCGATTACATGGGCATGCTCGCCACCGTGATCAATGCATTGGCACTGCAGGACACACTCGAACAGCTCGGTCAGCCAACACGCGTGCAGTCGGCGATCCAGATGGCGCAGGTCGCGGAGCCGTACATCCGTCGTCGAGCGGTGCGTCACCTCGAGAAGGGACGCGTCGTGATCTTCGCCGGAGGCACCGGCAATCCGTTCTTCACCACCGACACGACCGCCGCATTGCGGGCGGTGGAGATCGAGGCCGGAGGCCTGTTGAAGGGAACCCACTCGGGCACCAACGGGATCTACACCGATGATCCGCGCACCAATCCCGAGGCCACGAAGCTTGACGAGGTCACCTACCTCGACGTGCTCAATCAGGGTCTGCGAGCTATGGATTCCACCGCTATCACCCTGTGTATGGACAACAACCTTCCCATCGTGATGTTCGATCTCACTGGTGAAGGCAACGTCCGTTCGCTGCTCGAGGGCGGTTCGGTCGGTACTCTCGTCCGCTGAGGACGATGCCGCACATCCTGTCGCGTCCGTCGATTCTCCCAGGAGTGTTCCCATGACATCCGAGATGGCCGATCTGCTGTTGGCGGAAACCGTCGAGAAGATGAAGAAGGTCGTTGCGCACACTCGCTCCGATTTCGCGTCCATTCGTACGGGTCGAGCGGCACCGGCGTTGGTCGAGAAGATTCCGGTGGACTACTACGGCTCCGAGGTCCCGCTTCAACAGATCGCAGGGTTCAACGTTCCCGAAGCGCGTCAGTTGCTCATCACCCCGTATGACAAGGGCGCGATCGGTGCGATCGAAAAGGCCTTGCAGTATTCCGATCTCGGGTTGAACCCCAGTAACGATGGTGTTTCGATTCGACTCACCTTCCCGCCTCTCACCGGCGAACGGCGCAAGGAACTCGTCAAGGTCGTGAAGAACATGGCCGAGGAGGGCCGCATCTCTCTTCGCAATCACCGGCGGTCCACGCGACAGGAACTCGAGGCGCTTGAGAAGGCCGGCGATCTCTCGAAGGACGAACTCGAACGGGCCGAGAAGGAGCTCGACAAGATCATCCACGCTCACGAAGCCGAGATCGGCGAGGCGTTGGGTGCGAAGGAAACCGAGTTGATGGAGGACTGATGGCTCCGGATGATCTGTCTCGTGAACCAAGGGCTCCGGGTGACCCGGAGGAAGTGCGAATCATCACCGCCGAAGAGATCGCCGAGGCTTCGAGCCGACCCGATGTCGCCACTCGGCTTCCCGAACGTGAACTCCCGCCCCCGCCGCCTCCGGTGATGAACGTCGGTCCGCCGACCGGTGAGCACGAGATGCAGCATTGGACCGAACCGGCGACCGGTCAGGTCCCGGCGGTGGTCATCGGCGACAACGCCTCCGATGACGACCGTGCATCGATGACCGACACGCCGAGGTGGCGGAGCGAACACGACAGCTCCGATCACGGCGATCTCCTCGCCGACCTCGGCGCCGTCGAAGTCGAGGAACAGGTGGTCGAGCGTCTCGGCGCTCTCGATACCGATGAGCGAATCACCGACGAGGCGTATCTGAATTTCGACGATGTCGAGCTCGCCCCGCAACCGCGTCGTCGGGGTGTCCGTCGTCAGCGTTCGGCGAAGTCGTCGGCACAACCGTCCGATCCCCTGACGTCGATCCTCCTTCCCCCCGACCTGGTGGGCTCCTCCACCGAGTCGCTTCCGCCGCCTCCGGGGGCACCGGCGGCGGCGGGTGTGGCACGAACCGCAACCAACGAGCAGCCGTCCTCGTCTCGGAACGTCCCGTTGGCTGCGGCGGTGGGCATCGGTATGGCCATTGTCGCCGCGCTGCTCTTCATGGCTGGCGCGGCGCCGACGATGCTCCTCATCGAAGTGGTACTCGTGGCCGCGGGATTCGAATTCTTCGCGGCGGTGCAGAAGAGCGGATTCCGGCCGGCGACTCTGCTCGGGCTCGCCGCCGTCGCCGCCCTTCCGATCGCCACCTACTGGAAGGGCGAGTCGGCCATTCCGGCGATCCTGTTTCTCACGTTCCTCTTCGGTATCGTCTGGTACTTGAGTAGCGCCAGTGGCCGGGCTCGGCCCACGGCGAATCTCGGTGTCACCCTGATCGGTGTCATCTGGATCGGGGTACTCGGGAGTTATGCGGCACTGCTCGTGGACATCCCGCAACAGGGTGTGAGTCTTCTCCTCGTCGCCGTCGTCGCGGCGGTTGCCACCGACGTGGGCGGGTTCTTCGTCGGCAGGGCGATGGGCCGCAGTCCGCTCATCGCCACATCGCCGAACAAAACGGTCGAGGGACTCGTGGGCGGCATCGCGTCAACGATCTTCGCCGTCTTCGTCGTCGTGGTGATTCTCGGGGTGAGCTCGCTCGGCGCCGGAAAGGCACTCCTGCTGGCCATCGTCCTGTCCGTGGTCGGACCGCTCGGCGATCTCGCCGAGTCGCTGTTCAAGCGGGATCTCGGCTTGAAGGACATGGGCTCGTTGCTCCCGGAGCACGGTGGGCTGCTCGACCGTTTCGATGCACTGCTGTTCGTCCTCCCCGCCACCTATTACATGGTGCGCATCCTCGGCCTGGGCTGACGCCGCGGGGGATCGTCCCCCCTCGCTCGGTAGGCTCGACGCCATGTCACCGACCCGTGTTGCCCTCGCCGGATCCACCGGCTCGATCGGCACACAGGCGCTCGATGTCCTCGAGTCCGAGGCGGAGCGCTTCGAACTCAGCGCCATCGGGGCGACCGGTCGTCAGCCCGAAGTGGTCATCGAACAGGCCCGGCGCCACCGACCGGCCATCGTTGCCATCAGTGATCCCGCGGCTGCCCGTGTGATCGCCGATGCGCTCCCCGGCACCGAGGTCCGCGGCGGAAGTGATGCGCTCGCAAGTCTCGCCGAGTGCGCCGACGTCGTCGTCAACGGCGTTGTCGGATTCGCAGGGCTCTCGGTCACACTGGCGACGCTCGAGGCGGGTCGTCGGCTCGCCCTCGCGAACAAGGAATCGCTCATCGCTGCGGGCCCTGTCGTGCAGAAGGCGCGCCGAACACCGGGTGCCGAACTCATTCCGGTGGACAGTGAGCATGGGGCCATCCACCAGTGCCTGCGATCGACCAGCAATCCCGAACGCGTTGCGCGGTTGTTGTTGACCGCGAGTGGTGGACCGTTCCGCGGGCGAACCGTTGAGCAACTTGCCGATGTGACGATCGAGAACGCTCTGGCCCACCCGACGTGGACCATGGGACCGAAGATCACCATCGACTCCTCGACGCTCATGAACAAGGGTCTCGAAGTGATCGAGGCCCACGAACTCTTCGGCACTCCCGCCGGTGATGACGGATACGGGATCGGATTCGACGAGATCGAGGTCGTGGTCCACCCGCAGTCGATCGTGCACTCCATGGTCGAGTTCACCGATGCGTCGACGATCGCGCAACTCTCCTCTCCTGATATGCGACTTCCCATCGGGTATGCCCTCGCCTCTCCGGATCGCATCGGAACGCCGTTCGGTCGTCTCGATTGGTCGACGGTCGGTCGTCTCGACTTCGAACCACCCGATCTCGCCGCGTTCCCGTGCCTTGCCCTCGCCTATGCCGCCGGTCGCGCCGGCGGAACGGCCCCGGCGTGGATCAGCGCCGCCAACGAAGTCGCCGTCGACGCCTTCCTCGCTGGACAGATCGCGTGGCGCGACATCGCAACCGTTATCGCAGCAACCCTCGATCAGCATGACGGTGCTCCGGCGATCGACGCCGCTTCGGTCATCGACGCCGACGCGACGGCGCGTCGTGTCGCCCACCAGGAACTCACTCGACTCGTATCGGCGGTTCATTCATGACGACCTCAACGGATCCCCAGATCGACCCCGCCGATGATCAGCCGGGTGCGTCGGCCGGATCGGAGCGTCCGCCGTTGATGGAGCGTGTGTTCGGGAATCAGTTCGTGCTGCTCGGACTGCTCCTCACGCTCCTCGGCTGGGTCGCATTCACCCGCATCTGGTTGTTCGTGCTGATCGTGGCCATCGTTGCGTCGGTGTTCCTGCACGAAATGGGGCATTTCCTGATGGCGAAGCGCAACGGGATGAAGGTCACCGAGTTCTTCATCGGTTTCGGGCCGCGGGTGTGGTCGTTTCGTCGCGGCGAAACCGAGTACGGACTCAAACTCATTCCCGCCGGCGCCTATGTGCGCATCATCGGAATGCACGGACTCGAAGAGATCGATGAGAACGATGATGAGGCGCGGACGTATCGAGCGCAGTCCTATTGGCGACGTATGCCGGTCGTGCTCGCTGGACCTGTCACCAACATCGTCCTCGGGCTCGTCCTCCTCGTCGTCGTCTTCGCCGGATTCGGACATCCATCGGCCGACAAGTGGAAGGTCGCGACGGTGTCATCGGGCTCGGCGGCCGCCGCTGCTGGGCTTGAACCAGGCGATCGGATTCTGGCTATCGACGGTGAACCGGTCGGCTCCTTCGACGACTTCACCTCGGTGGTGCGGGCTCGGGCCGGCTCCACCGGCGAACTGACGGTTCAGCGCGACGGTGAGCAACTGACGCTCCCGGCCACGATCGGCTGGTCGCTCAACGCCGACGGCGCGCGGGCGTTGCCGCCGCTCGTTCCGGGTGACCGCGTCACCAAGGTCGGTGACACCACCGTGTCGTCCTATTCCGAACTGCAAGCCGCGCTCCAGCGATTCATCGGTCCGGTGACGCTGACGTTCGATCGGAACGAACGGGCCTTCACCACGACGGTCGATGGACCGATCGCATTGCCGGTCGAGGGCTATCGTGGTTTTCTCGGTGTGAGCCCCAGTTCGGTGATCGTGCACGCGGGCATCGTCGACGCCACCGGTCAGGCCTTCGATGCCTTCGGCCAGACGGTTGTCGGATCCGTGCAGGGGATGGGCCGGATCTTCTCGCCCTCCGGAATCAGCAAGTTGGCCTCCCAAGTTGCGAACGGCGGGGCCGAGGACACGTCCGGTGCGATCGAGCAGGTCGGTTCGGGTTCGTCGGGCTCCGGCTCAGGTTCCTAGAGTGCGTCATAGAACGCCGATCGGCCGATGTCGTTGCTCGGAATCATGAATGTGGGCACCCAATTGGGTGAACAGGCCGGATGGGCAGGAGTGCTCGCACTCTTGGCAACCGTGAACATCTTCCTCGGGCTCATCAACCTCGTGCCGTTGCTTCCGTTCGACGGTGGCCATATTGCGGTGGCGACCTACGAAGAGATCCGCTCACGGATCTCGGGCCGTGCGTACCGAGTGAATATGGCCAAGCTCATGCCCGTCACCTATGTCGTGGTGCTCCTCATGGTGGGGCTCTTCGCGTCGACGTTGTATCTCGATGCCGTGGACCCGGTGAAACTGTCGCCCTAGCAATAACCTCATCCTCGTGAGCGAACTCTCCCCACAGTCTCGGTATCCCCGCCGTCCCACTCGACAGTTGCACGTCGGTGGCGTTGCTGTTGGCGGAGGGGCCCCGATCTCGGTGCAGTCGATGACCACGACCAAGACCGCCGATGTCGAAGGCACCCTCCAGCAGATCTACGCCCTCGCGGGGGCGGGCTGCGACATCGTTCGTTGCACGTGTAACGAACAGGAGGCGGCGGAGGGACTCGCGCATATCGTTCCTCGCTCGCCGATCCCGATCATCGCCGACATCCACCATCAGTACCGGCGTGCGCTCGAGGCGATGGAAGCGGGTGTGCA
>CAZMJK010000123.1:0-5915 GCA_964566555.1 uncultured Bifidobacterium sp.
CGGCGCCATCCTCGGAGGCCTTCACCGCCGAGCACGACACACCACCTGAATCGACCGCCGACAACCGACACCAAGCCGATCACGTCGGGCGTTTTGAGTCTTCAAGCAGTTTGCGCATGAAGTCTTTGAACTGCTCGTTGGTGATCGCCTCGTCGCCGCGCAGATCGTTGTACATCCACGTCAGATTGACCATGAAATAGGTGTAGATCCTCGGATCGAATTGCTGCTCAGGGGGCATTCGATCAATCAGTTTTTCCATAGCGTCTTCGAACCGACGCATCCCTTCCCGAACAACCTGTTCGACGATGACCCGAAGGGCGAAGTTCTCTGCGGCCGTCACCGTGATTCGGGGAAGGTTTCGATGAAGTTCCACGGACCCAGGATGATGGGGGTCGGGCGTGATGCTCAGAACGTCATCGATCGTCACCGGACCGGGCTGCTCGAGTCGATGCTCGATCGTTCGCACGACGGCGGAAATCCGATTGCGGTAGTAGGCACCAAGTGTGTGAGCGAGCAGACCATCGCGATCGACGAAGCGCCGGTAGATCATTGCCACTGTTGTATTTGCGCGTTTGGCAACGTCGGAGACTCGCATACCGATGATGCCTCGCCTGTCGATCTCGGCCTGGCACGCAGTGATGATCCGATCGTCGATGTCAGGCGCAACGCTCCGAGGCACGCCGAGAGTGTAGGGAGTTGAACAGAACTTCTTCGACGCGAGGGTGAAGACGTTTCGGAATTTTCTTCCGCTTCCGCAGGCGACGTCGAGGCCGTTGGTCGTCGAACCCGGTGATCAGAGGTTTGTCTGCGCTGCAGTCAGGAGCCGGCCAACCGTTCGACAACAGGTGCAAATGGCTCGACCACGTCGACACCAACGGTGATGTACGACAAGCCCCAGCGCTCGCGTCGTTCGATGATGGTGTCGCACAACTGGTCGACGGTGCCGGCCAGGGCATGCGGTGACTGCAGGGCCTGGGCGCCGGTGAGACCGAGCGCAGGAGCGACCGCGTCGGCGAACCCTTCCCGGTCATCGGTGACCACCGCAAGGTGCACGCGCGTTTGCAGTTCGAGATCGTCGTAGCGATCGCCGGCCGCCTCGGCGATCCACCGCAGTTTCTCCTCAGTGGCTTCGGCTGTTGCATTTGGACCCGCCGATGCGTCGATGACGCCGGCGGAAAGCGCAACGTTGATGCCGATGATGTCGGCTTCGCGCGCAGCGATCGAGAGCACCTTCTTCCCGCCGCCGCCGATGAGAAACGGCATTCGGGGTTGCAGTGGCTTCGGTGTGCCCTCGTGACCGGTGATGTCGTAATAGTCGCCATGGAAATCGACGGGTCCGTTGGCGAAGAGTCCTTTGATGACCGTGATGGCCTCGGCCATGCGGTCGATGCGAACCCCGGGTCGATCAAGAGGAATACCTGACTGTTCGTAATCGGTGGTCATCCACCCAGCGCCAATTCCGAACTCGAGACGACCACCGCTCAGCACGTCGATCGTCGCCGCTTCCTTCGCCAGGATCACCGGGTGCCGATAGTCGTTGCACCACACCAACGTGCCGATCTTGAGTGTCGATGTCGCCTCGGCCGCGGAGACGAGTGCAGGCGTGATCGCGAACTGCGAATCGAGATGATCGGCGATCGTGAGCGAGTCGTACCCCAACGATTCGATCTGGCGCGCGAGCGCGCGCCACCGATCGCCATCGTCGGCGGTGCCGGTGAATCCGCCGGGGGGCTCGCTGGCCTGAATGCTGAATCGGAATGGCTTCTGGCGGGGGAGTCGAATGCTCATCCCGTAAGTCTCTCAGCGCATCGAGGCGCCGGCATCGATGGGCAGCGTGATGCCCGTGACCATGCGGGCCTCGTCGGAACTGATCCACAGGAGGGCGTTGGAGATGTCCTCAACCTTCTGCGCGCCGCCATCAAGGGGCCGCTGTCCGGTGTACGCCGCGGTCGTGCGGGGGTCGTCATGGATGATGCGGCGGACATCGGGATCGTTGCCCATCACGGTGTCGACGGCGCCGGGGTGAATGGTGTTGACCCGGATGTCGTACTGGCCGACCTCGAGCGTGAGTGAGCGCATGAGCCCGACGAGTCCGTGTTTCGTTGCGGCGTAATGGCCGAGGTACGAATAGCCCCGCAAGCCTGCGGCGGAACTGATGAAGGTGATGGCCCCGCCGTTGCCCGCGTCGATCATCGCCGGTAGTCCAGCTTTGACCGTTCGCCAGACGCCCGTCAGGTTCACGTCGAGGACGATCGCCCAGTGGTCCTCGGGAACCTCCCAGGTGAGGTGGTAACTCGCCACGCCGGCATTGGCCACGATGACATCGAGACGACCGAAGCGATCGAGCCCCTCGGCGACGGCGGCATCGAGCGCTGATTGATTCCGAACGTCGGCGACGTGAGCGACGATGCCGCGCCCTTCCTGTTCGACCAGCCGAGCCGTCTCGCGCAGGTCTTCCTCGGTCGCCGCCTCGTAGGCGACGTCGGGAAGGATCGGCGCGCAGGCGTCGACGGCGATGACGTTGGCGCCTTCCGCGGCGAAACGACGGGCGTGTTCCCGGCCCTGGCCGCGGGCGGCACCGGTGATGAGTACGACCTTGTCCTCGAATCGGCGAGTGTTGCGAGTCACGGTTCCCCCTTTGATGACGCCCATTTCCTACTACGCAGGCAGAAGAGTTCTAGCGTCTGGAGATGGCAAACCAGATCGCAGATCCACTTTCGGACTTCACCCGAGGGTCCTTCACCTCCGACGGCGAAACCCACGATGTGTTTCGCAGTGGCACTGGACCAGCAGTGATCGTCATGGCCGAGATCCCGGGGATCACCCCCAACGTGGCGGCGTTCGCTCGCCGGGTTCGCGACCTCGGGTGCACGGTCTACTTGCCGGTGCTGTTCGGAACGCCGGGACGCCCGCCGAGCGGCGGCTACATCGCGAAGTCGATGGCCAAAGGCTGCGTTTCGAAAGAGTTCGCGGCGTTCGCAACGGGGAAGACCGAGCCGCTCTCCATCTGGTTGCGGGCGCTCGCTCGCCATGCCCATGCCGAATGTGGGGGCCCGGGCGTCGGCGCCATCGGCATGTGCTTCACCGGCGGATTCGCATTGGGAATGACCGTCGACCCGTCGGTCGTCGCTCCGGTGCTGAGCCAACCCTCGTTGCCGCTCCCCATCTCGAAGAGGGCGAAGGCGAGCATCCATCTCTCTCCTGGAGATCTGCAGATCGTGAAGGACCGTGTGGCGAATGACGACATCTGTGTGTTGGGCATGCGATTCACGAACGACCGCGCGGTGCCCGCGGAGCGATTCGCAACGCTTCGGCGTGAACTCGGCCACGGATTCATCGGCGTCGAGATCGATTCCTCAGACGGCAATCAGTGGGGAATCCCCAAGAACGCGCATTCGGTCGTCACCGAACACCTGGTGGACGAGCCAGGTCACCCCACCCACGACGCACTCACGCAGGTACTGGAGTTCTTCCGAGAGCGGCTACTTTCCCCGAGTTGAGTCGATTCGGAGCGTCACAAGGCGCCGGTAGGGTGATCGCACCATGACTTCCCTCTTCGGCGATGGTTCGTCGCATCCGAACAGCGACCTTCTGAACGGTCTCAATCCCGTTCAGCACGAGGCCGTCACCCACGCCGAGGGCCCTCTGCTCATCATCGCCGGCGCCGGTTCGGGCAAGACCCGGGTCCTTACCCATCGCATCGCACATCTCATTCGCGATCTCGGAATCTCTCCCTTCGAGATCCTTGCCATCACCTTCACCAACAAGGCGGCGGGCGAGATGAAGGAACGAGTGGCCGCTCTCGTCGGCCCGGTGGCGGAGAAGATGTGGGTCTCCACGTTCCATTCGGCCTGCGTGCGCATTCTCCGACGAGACGGCAACCGTCTGGGATTCCCGTCCTCGTTCACGATCTACGACCAGTCCGATGCCGAGCGACTCACCGGTTACTGCATCCGCGATTTGGGGCTCGACCCGAAGAAGTTCCCGTCCCGCTCGGTCCACGGCACCATCTCGGCGGCGAAGAACGAGGGTCTCAACCCCGAAACCTTCCTTGCTCGGGCCAGTTCGATCTTCGATCGCTCGAGAGTTACCAGCGTCGTTTCCGCCATGTGCTCGTCGATGAGTACCAAGACACCAATCACGTGCAGAATGAACTCGTACTCATGCTCGGCGCCGAACATCACAACGTTTGTGTCGTTGGCGATGGGGATCAAAGTGTCTACGGGTGGCGTGGTGCGGACATCACCAACATTCTCGATTTCGAGAACGCGTTCCCCGACACCACGGTGCTGCTTCTCGAACAGAACTACCGCTCGACGCAGACTATTCTCGACGCCGCCAACGCGGTCATCGACAACAACATGTCCCGTCGTCCGAAAGAACTCTGGACCGATGCCGGGGCCGGCGAAGCGATCATTCGCTACCACGCCGATGATGAAGCCGACGAAGCGCAATGGGTCGCGAATCAACTGAATCACCTGCACGACAGCGGCCATCGTTGGGGTGATTGCGCAATTCTTTACCGCACGAACGCGCAGAGCCGACTCGTTGAGGAATACCTCATGCGCGTCGGCATCCAGTACAAGGTCATCGGCGGTACCCGCTTCTACGATCGGCGAGAGGTCAAAGATGCTCTGGCCTATCTCAAGGTGGCGGTGAACCCATCCGATGAAGTCAGTGTCAAGCGGGTTCTCAATGTGCCGAAACGAGGTATCGGAGAATCCTCGGTAGGTCGACTCGATGTCTATGCGCGCAGTCATGGGCTGACGTTTTTCGATGTGTTGCGAGAGGCTGCCGCCGCTGGCGTCACCGGGAAGGCGCTCAAGGGCATCAATGAATTCCTGAAACTCGTCGACGAACTTGTGCTATTCGTCGAAAGCGGGCCTGCAGCGGTGATCGAAGCTGCGCTCCAACGCTCGGGATATGTCGAGGAACTGGAGGCGGAACACACGGTCGAGTCCGAGGGAAGAATCGAGAATCTGGCCGAACTCGTGGGCGCGGCCCGCGATTTCGGATCGGTCGATGAGTTCCTCGAGCAGGTGAGTCTCGTTGCCGACACCGACGCGCTCGATGACGACGATTCGGCTGTGGTACTCATGACCCTGCATTCGGCCAAGGGTCTCGAGTTTCCGTGCGTGTTCATGATCGGGCTCGAAGACGGGATCTTCCCGCACATGCGGACACTCGCCGAACCGGACCAACTCGAAGAGGAACGCCGTCTCGCCTATGTCGGCATCACTCGCGCTCGTGAGCGTCTCTACCTGAGTCATGCATGGGCCCGCACGATGTTCGGCGCTACGCAGTACAACCCGCCGAGTCGTTTCCTCGACGAGATCCCCGAGCAACTTGTCGAGTCGATTCAAGGGAGTCGACGTCCCTCTCGCAGTTCTTCCGACAACTCCTCCGGTCGGACTTGGGGTGCGAATCGAGGCTCGGGTGGTGGCATCTGGGGAAGTGGCGGTCGTTCCCGGAGCGATGATGACGATTGGTCGGGTTCGGTCATCGGCGGGGGAGGGCGCTCGCATCGAGACGAAGTCGTCGAGGCCTCGCTGAAACCCGCTCCACCCACTCCGAGCGGCGCCGATGCCATCGGTCTCAAGGCGGGCGACGATGTTCGACACGGAAAATTCGGCGAGGGGGTCATCCTTGCCATCGAAGGGGTTGGCGACAAGGCCGAGGCCGTCGTCCGATTCCCTGGTTTCGGAGAAAAACGCTTGCTGCTGGCTTGGGCCCCTCTGGAGAAATGCTGAATCTGAAGGCTTCTTGGAAACTCCTCAAAAAAATGTTTCTGACGACTTGTCAGATTCGTTAGGTCTACCTAACATGTCGTCTGTAAGGCATACCTAACATCGTGTGAATGCACTGGAGGAGACCATGAAGACCCCCGAGAGAACAGAAGCGGCACTGGGCTCGTC
>CAZMJK010000124.1:0-4146 GCA_964566555.1 uncultured Bifidobacterium sp.
CCGAGGGAGATCACCATCGCCGAGGGATCGCTGGACATTCGCACGAGATCGGGATCGTCGGGGAACGCTTCCCCCCAGAACTTCTTGGCCGCAGCGCGATCGGATTGCGCCTTCTTGTGTCCGGAGGCGGGCCGGCGCCGTGAGCGACTCATGCGAGGCTCCCTTCGAGTTCATCGTCGGAGTCGGTCAGCAATTCATCGGTTCGAAGTCCGAGCGCGGCCTGCAACTGGTTGGGATCGAGATCGCCGAGCGAGCTGGACTTCGGAAGGACGAGATCGGCGATATGACGTTTGCCGGCCACGACCTCCTCCACACGCTCGTCGACGGTTCCCGGACACACGAGTCGGTGGGCGATGACGGTCTTGTTCTGACCGATACGCCACGCGCGATCGCGGGCCTGATCCTCCACGGCCGGATTCCACCAGCGGTCGTAGAGGATCACGTGATTGGCGTTGGTCAGATTGAGTCCGGTGCCGCCCGCTTTGAGTGAGAGCACGAGTGCGCCGGGGCCTTCAAGGGCCTGGAACTCAGTGACGAGTTGATCACGAGCTCCGCGCGATTGGCCGCCGTGATAGCAGCCGACCGGAATGTCGAAACGCTGCGAAAGGTGTTCGGCGAGTTTCTGGCCCCACTCGGCGAAGTGGGTGAAGACGAGTGCGCGTTCGCCGGCGGCGTACACCTGCTCGATGATCTCTTCGAGTCGTGCCAGTTTCCCCGAACGACCTTCGAGCGGTCCGTCATCATGTCGATAGGCCACGGGGTGGTTGCAGATCTGCTTGAGCGCCGTGATGGCCGCGAGGATGCGACCGTTCTGGTTCTCGGTCCCGGACTCGAGCGCAGCACCGGTGACCAGGCTGTCGAGGACGGCCTGGTAGAGACCGATCTGCTCCGGGGTCATCGAGCAACGGTCGAGTTCGTCGATGCGATCAGGGAGTTCTGCAGCGATCGCCGGTTCGGCCTTCGTACGACGGAAGACGAGGATGCCATTGAGCGCGCGCAAGGCCTTCTCGCCTTGATCGCGTCCGTTGGTGCCGGTCGCAGAAAGTTGCGCGATGAAGTGCGGCCGGGGACCGACCAATCCGGGATTGGTGAAGTCGAGAATGGCCCAGAGATCACCGAGACCGTTCTCGATCGGTGTTCCCGTGAGGGCGAGGCGTGATGACGCGTTGAGCCTGCGCAACTGTTGTGCGGTCTCGTTGGCGGGGTTCTTGATCGCTTGTGCTTCGTCGAGAACGATGCGACCCCAATTGATCTTCTCGAGCGCCTCGATATCGCGCACCGCAGTGCCGTAGGTCGTGATCACGACGTCAGCACGCTCGACTTCATCGGCGATGTCCTCGTGATCGGCGCGCCCTGCGCCGTGATGGACGACGACCGAGAGTTCAGGTGTGAAGCGACGTGCTTCCGATGCCCAGTTCCCGACGACGGCGGGGGGAGCGATGACAAGGGAGGGCGCATCGGTGATGCTGTCGACGAGATGGGCAAGGATCGTCGGTGTCTTGCCCAGACCCATGTCAAGTGCGAGACAGCCACCGAGGCTCGTCGTGTCGAGGAACTTGAGCCACGCCAATGCGTCGGCCTGATAACTGCGCAGTTCACCTTTGAAGCCTTCAGGTGTCGAAGCCGGAGCGAGCGATGCGGTCGAGGCCTTGGCCATGAGAGCGGCAGCCCAGCCCGAGCCTTCGATCTGCACGCCCCCCGCCAGTGGGGAGCCATCGAGGCCGAGCGCCTGACGCAGCATCTCGGCGCCCGTCATCTGTGGTTTCTTCGCCCGTTCGGCAAGTGCGGCGGCGGCCGCGGCGAGATCGGCGTGATCGAGGGCGACCCAACGACCGTTCGCTCGAACGAGCGGTCGGGCCTCCTTGGCGAGTCTGGCGATATCGGCCGCCGTGAGTTCAATGTCGTCGAAGACGGCGGTCCAACTCACGTTGGCGAGTTGATGCGCACCGACAGAGGTCTCGCCGTTCGATTCGGCGAAGATGCGCAGCGAAGGAGTGGGCCTGCGGCGCGAGAGCATCGGCACACGCATGTCGAAACCGGCATCGGCGAGCACCGGCCCGATCTTCGACATGAGCTCCCAGGCCTCTTCCTGGCTCAGAACCACCTCGCCGCGGCGCAGGCTGCCCGGTCGCATGAGTGGTGGGTAGAGACGTTCGAGGCGAACGAGATTGCCTTCGAGTTCGCGACGCTGGTTGCCAGCATTGACGAGCGCCACCTCGACGGGAACGAGTTGTTCACCCTTGCCCGATGCGAAGACGGCGAGGTGCCACGCGTCACCGGAGTCGGGCGGGTCGAGTTGGACGATGAGGGGCCGATAATTGCGTGACGCCACCGGTGCGGCCCACCGTTCGAGGGCGTTGGTGAGTTCCCCGGCGATGCCAGCGGGAACTTCGAACGGCGTGCCATCGAGGCGGGAGACGAACGTCTCGGCCGCGGCGCTGATCGTCTTCGGATCGTCGGTGGCGGCGGGGACCTCGACGCGGCGCGCCGCATCGTGGCAGATGACATCGACGACTTCGCTCAACACTGAACGGGCCATGGTGATCCCGTCGATCGACGGCGAAAGAGCAGCGACGGCGCCGGGCATGGCGTCGCCGATCACCCTCAATCGATCGGCATCGATGAGAGCCGGCTGCCACGTCACGCCGAACGCGCTTCGGTTCTGGTTCCGACGACCCGAACGCGACCGGCGGAGCGTGGGCACCATCGCGCCGCGCGCGGCGAGAGAGACGGCCCATGCCGCGACGATCGACATCCAACGTGCCGATGGCCCGATGGGTTCCTCGGGCGGATCCGACGAGAGTGCGAGAAGCCAGCCGAGTACGTCGCTGGTGTTGGCTTCCAAGGTCGCGATCTTCTCGCCGTTCGGGAGGGTGACCGGCGAACGACCGCCCCACAGTTCGGGCGCATCGGTCGCGGCGAGAAAGGCGCGCAGTTCGTCCACGGTGGTGGCGGGCGCATCGGGACCACCGAGCCAGGCGATGACCCGGCCCGAGGCCCACGAGAGTTGGAGGGCATTGACGCCGGGAGTGAGTTCACCCTCCTCCGGCTCGATTCCGAGAAGACGATCGAGAGCGAGTTCGAGTTTGCGCTGTTCGCTCTCGAGGTCCGAGACGATCTGCTGATCGTCGGCCTGACGTTGGTGGCGGAGTCGATCGAGCGCGTCATCGGTATCGTTCAGTCGCTCGACGAGGACACGCTGCCACGCACCTCGGTGAGCTTCGAGGAGCGCGAGATCCTGTGCGCTCGCTTCACCCCACGCCGCTGATTCGACGAGCGTCTCGAAGCGCGCGCTGCGAACGTCAATCGCCGGCAACGGCACATCGCCATCGCTCGGTTCCGCAGTCTCGATCTGTTGGATCTCGTCGTCGTGAGGCACAGACGTCCTTCGTGGTGTCGTGCAGGAGCGACTCGGTGCTCTTGCCCGTGATGCCAATTGCCCGGCTGGCACCGGTCATGCTCCGCAACGCGCCGGGCCTCACCCACGAGGCACTCAACCGCTGCGCCGAACGGCGAACCCTTCTTCGCTGTTCGAGAACTGTCCGACATCCTACCGGTTCGCTGGGGAAATGGGGAATCGACGTCCTTCGTGGACTCAGGATCCGAGGTCGGGGCTGACCGACACCTCGCTGGCCTTCACCGATGCCCAGACCGTGTCGCCGACAGTGAGGGCGAGCGCCTCGGCGGCAGCGGGCGTGACCTCGGCGAGGAGGAGGAACGGGTCCGTCAAACGAACGCGCACCCGCTCGGGGTGACGGTCGAGGTCGTGGATGCGCAGCTCCCAGCTGTTCCGGGCACTGCCTTCTGGTTTGGATCGGTGGAGGCTGACCGACGCAGGGCGAATCGAGGCGATGGAAGGGCCACTCGGGGTGTCGGCGGGCACGGAGAGCGAGACGCCCGCTGGTGTGGTGAGAACGCCGTCATGGACGTTGCCCCGCAGGATCGAGAGCCCGACCATGTCGGCCACGTGACGCGACTTCGGGTGGGCGGCGACATCGTCGAGTTCGCCGCTCTGGACGACCCTGCCCTGTTCGAGGACGAGGACGTGATCGGCGAGCGCGAAGGCGTCGAGGGGGTCGTGCGTGACCACGATGGTCGTCACCGGTCGTTCGTTGCGAAGTCGAACCAGGTCGCGGCGAATCTCTG
>CAZMJK010000124.1:4156-5885 GCA_964566555.1 uncultured Bifidobacterium sp.
TGCTTTTGCCACAACATCGAGTGACGAGGTCGGTTCGTCGAGCAGTAGTACTCGCGGTTCAGTCGCGAGAGCCCGCGCCAGCGCGACTCGCTGTGCTTGACCGCCCGAGAGTTGTGACGGTCGCCGCGAGAGAAGTTCGTCGAGGGCGAGACGCTCGAGCCAGAGTCGTGCGGTGTGGCGAGCGGCCTTGCGGTGCTGTCCTTTCGCTCGCAGACCGAAGGCGATGTTTTCGAGGACGTCCAAGTGCTCGAACAAGAGGCTGTCCTGGAACATCATGCCGATCTGTCGATGTTCAGGAAGCACGAAGGTCGACTGATCCACATCATCGACGAGGGTGCCATCGAGTGAGATCGATCCTCGATCGATCGGTTGCAGCCCGTTCAACGAACGCAGAAGTGTTGATTTCCCCGAGCCGTTCGGTCCGAGCACGGCGAGCACCGCGCCATCGTCGAGGTCGAAGTCGACGGCAAGTCGGAAGTCCTGCCGGGCGACGGTGAAGTGTGCACTGATGCTCATGGCGCCATCCCCGCCGTCGTTTCCGACGTCGTTGATCCGCCGAGCCAACGATCGCGCAGACTGAACAACACGCCGAAGGAGATCGCAATCATGACGAAGCTGAGCACGAGCGCCTGACCCGGGTTCGATTCCAATGCCAGATACACCGCGAGAGGCACGGTTTGTGTCCGACCCGGGAAGTTGCCGGCGAAGGTGATCGTCGCTCCGAACTCACCGAGGGCGCGGGCCCACGCCAGGACGGCGCCGGCGATGAGCGCCGGTTGGAGTGCCGGCAGAGTGACGCGGCGGAACGTGTACCACGGCGATGCTCCGAGCGTCCGTGCCGCATCTTCGGTTCGACGATCGAGGCTGCGGAACCCGGCTTCGACGGTGAGGACGAGGAACGGCATGGCGATGAAGGTTTGGGCGACGACCACTCCCGCGGTGCTGAACGGAAGACGAACACCGAACCAATCGAAGAGCTGATCCCCGAGCAACCCTCGCCGACCGAACGCGCTGAACAGCGCGACACCTCCGACGACCGGAGGAAGCACGAGAGACAGCAGGCAGAGGGCGCGCACGACGCGTCGTCCGGGAAAGCCGTATCGGGCGAGTATCCATGCCAATGGAAGTCCGAAGAGTACGGAGAGCGCCGTGGCCCACACCGAAGTTTCGATCGAAAGCCGCAGGGCGATCAGGGACGAATCGGTGGTGAGCAGCGACCATGCGTCCGTCCACGGAACTCTCCACAGAAGTCCGAGGAAGGGGAGGGCGAAGAACGCCACGCCGATCGCGGCGAGAACGATGATGAACAGTGGCGGCCGATGGAGTCGAGTGGTCCGCCGATGCGACGCGCCGAAGGGTTTCACCGACTACCGAACCCGTAGGACTGGAGAATCGATTGTCCCTCCGATCCGGTGACGAACGCGATCCACGCGGTAGCGGCGCGGTCGTTGGAACCCGATGACACTGGCGCCATGGGGTATCTCGCGACGATGTTGAACTCGGACGGTATTTCCACGCCGTTGGTCGCGCCCTTCGTTGCCCGCACATCGGTGGCGTACACGATGCCGGCATCGGCTTCGCCCGAACTGACTTTGCTCACGATCCCCTTCACGTCTGGTTCGAGACTCGACGGGGTGACGGCGACACCGGCCTTCGCCAGACTCTGCGCGCTGTAGGCACCGATCGGAACCGTCGGGGCAGAACTGACGAAGATCAGTCCGGGCGACGC
>CAZMJK010000125.1:0-5883 GCA_964566555.1 uncultured Bifidobacterium sp.
CGGCCATGCCGCTCGTGCACTTCCTCGAGATCCCGTACTACTCGCAGCGTCCGCTGGTGCACATGATCCTCGCCGGTGTGTTCGAGAAGCACTCGAAGCTGAAGTTCGCGCTGACCGAGACCGGTTGCGCGTGGATTCCGCCGCTGCTCGAATCGATGGACAGCCTCCTCAACGGCATGCGTTCGCAGAAGGTCGGCGAGATGCGTTTCGAGGGCGAGGTCATTCCGCCGAAGTCGGCCACCGAGTACTTCAACCAGAGCTGCTGGGTCGGCATTAGTCAGCCGACGCCGGCGGACATCAAGGCCGGTATGGAGATCCTCGGCATCGAGAAGATGATGTGGGGCAACGACTACCCGCACGAAGAGGGAACCCATCCGTTCACTCGCGAACATCTTCGTCAGGTGCTCGGTCACCTCGAGCCGGCGCAGGTGCAGCAGATCCTCGCGGGCAACGCCGCCGAGTTCTACAACTTCGATCTCGCGGCGCTGCAGCCCTACGCCGACAAGTACGGCCCCACGGTCGCGGAGATCGCCGAACCCCTCACCGAACTCCCCGAAGGTGCCAACCAGGCACTGGAGCGTTCCGCGGCGCAGTTGGCCAAGGCCGGCTGAGTCACGTCCAGCAGTACGCAAGAGGGCCCCGGATCACTCCGGGGCCCTCGTCGTTTTTCCGAGCGTGGTGCACTACCGCTGCTCGAGTTAGTTGTTGTTCTGGTTTGAGTTCTTGTTGTCCTGGTTGTCGTTGTCGCCGCAATCGTCGTTCTTCGGCTTCGACGGCCAGGTGCACACATCGACATACGTGGTGCCATTGCCGCCGCCAGCGGACACGACGAGATACTCAGAACCCTTCGTGGCAGTGAGGCCACTTCCGCCCCAACGACCGCCGCCACCGCCGCCGGAACTCACCACGGTCCAACCTGCAGCCTTCACGGCGGTCTCATAGGAACCAGCGATGCTACTTCCGGCAGCTGACGTTGTGTACGTCGTCATTGTTCCGCCGTCGCTCAGTGACTTCGTGCCCGATTTGGTGATACCGGAAATGGTCGGAACCGTTGACGATGCGGCGGTGGTGCTTGAGCCTGACGCCGCAGTGGTTGATGACGATGCTTTTGCGGTTGTGGTCGTCGAAGAATCGCTCTTCTTGTCACTCGAACATGCAGTGAAAAGAAGTCCGACGCACACGACGCCCGCTGCAAAGGTGACGCACTTATTCATAGGTACTCCCAATGTGTTGAGGAAACGGTTAGGAAAAGAGCTTGGTGATGAGCGTGAGGGCGCTCAGGATGAACATCGCGGCGGCGGGAAGGGTCTCCGCACCGGAGTCGCCGAGTTTGGCGTGGGCCCGAATGGCGAGGATGAAATAGGCGACGAGGCCGAGAGCGGCGAGTACGCCGATGGGGCTGATGACGAGCCCGACGAACAGTCCCAAACCGCCCAGACCCTTCAGGAGGCCGAGCGTCCGCACGAAATTCGGACGGCGACCGAGCCGTGCCACCAGGTCCATCACCTGTGGGGGCATGGTGAAGTCGTAGAACGCGCTGGCGATCATGACGAGGCCGGTGACGACGGAGAAGAAGACGGCGGCTGCACCCATGGCTCGCAACGCTATTCCTCGCCCCCTTCGGTTTCGGGGATGCGGCGTGAGCGAGGGTCAGATGGCGATAGCGTCACGTCATGGCTGAGTATGAACCGAGTCCCTGGGAGCCCATCGCCGACCACGTCGAGCGATATCTCGCCACCAATGGCGAAGATGGATTCTTGTGGGAGGGCGGGGAGATCATCATCCTCACCACGATCGGAGCGAAGTCGGGCAAGGAGCGTCGCACTCCGCTGATCCGTGTGACCGACGGCGAGCGCTACTTCTGCGTGGCGTCCATGGGTGGTGCTCCGAACAATCCGCAGTGGTTCCACAACATGGTGGCCAATCCGTCCGTGACCATCCAGGACCGCGCCGATGTCCATCACCTCACGGCGCGAGTGGCGACCGCGGAGGAGAAGGCGAACTACTGGCCCCTCGCCACCGCGGCGTGGCCGGCCTACGACGACTATCAGGCCGGCACCGACCGAGACATCCCCCTCGTCATCTGCGAGAGCGCCAAGTAGGGACCAGCCATGTCAGTCGAGGACACCCACTCAACTGACTCGCACCTTCATTCATCTGACTGCGGCTGTCGCCCGGCGTGGTGGAGGCGAACGCTTGCGCTCCCGCTCACGCCGTTGCGGTGGTTGGTGCTCGGTTGTGCCGGTCTCGCCGTGCTCGGTGCCGTCCTTCCGTTCTCGCCCATCCCGCCGTGTCCGCTCCTCACCATGACTGGTGTGCCGTGTCCCTTCTGCGGGATGACGCGGTCGGTTCGTTCGATAGCGCGATTGGATGTCGGCGCCTCTCTACGGTTCCAACCGTTCGGTCTCGTCGCTCTCGTCTGCGGACTCATCATCCTGGGCCTGTGGGCGGTTCCCCGGACGCGCGCGATCGCCGTCGTACGGGTGCCCCTTGTGATCGTCTTTGCGGCACTGGTCGGGTCGTGGATCTGGAACATCGGGTTCAACCCGACCTTCACCTGAACGAGCGCGATCCCCAAAACGAAAAGCGCCCCGGCGGTGACCGGGGCGCTTTCGGATCGTGCGGAGATCAGGCGGCGACGGCGCCCTGTGACTCCCAGAGTTCGTTGGCGGCGTTCTGCACGAGAACGACCCAGACGATCCAGCCGATGAAGGGCAACAGCACCCACAGGCCGTAGATCGCGTTGACACCCTCGGGCATGCCGAGACGCTTGCGCGATTCCCCGACCTGCCAGGGAAGAAGGAAGACCACGACGATCGCGCAGAAGAGCGAGAGAATCAGACCCACGATTCCATTCACACCTTCGTTGTCGAACTCGTTGGTTTCCTTGAACATCGCGTAGTGCCAGTAGATGGCGTAGATGCCGAGCGTGACGAGGCTCAGCAGGATCACGACCAAGGGACTACGAACTTTTCCAATCGGACGCATGGTGTTCCCCCCTTTGGGATGATGACATCGGCGATGTCAGTACTTCGATCGTAGGAGTTTGCCGTTCCCCGTGTCGGGATGCTTCGAGGAAGTCACTCGCCGGCCTTCATGAGTTCAACTCGTACCCCGTCAGGATCGGCGATGAAGACCAGTTCCACCGACATCGGTCCCTCGCCGATCTTGGTCCGAGTGCGCTCGATCACGGTGCCCCCGCAGTCGACGAGACGAGCGATCTCGGCGTCGAGATCATCGACGTAGACGGCGAAATGGGTGAAGCCGAGTTGATTGCGGCTCATCGAGGGTGCCCCGTGAACGCCGGGGGATCGGTAGTGAAGGAGTTCGAACTCGAAACCGTCGCGTTTGATGAAGTGCGCGGTGAAGTCGACCTCGCCGCCGATCTCGAGTGCATCGGACCATTCCCCGCCAACGGGTGGAACCATGGTCGTCTCGAAGCCCATGCCATCGCACCAGAACCGAAGCGACTTCTCGAGGTCGCTCACGCAGATACCGATGTGGTGCGGATAGATGGCCATGATTCCCCCTGAGGTCGCTCGCCGGTGTGGCGTGATCGAAAGTGTAGGTCTCGAGCCGTTCTCCGAATCCCGATCTTGGGGCAGCGCAAGTTCGCATCGGACTAGGTTGCTCCGAGGGGGTGTCGTTGATGTTCGATCCGTTGTCTGCACCGTTCGATGATCCCGGATTCGCCGAACTTCGTGAGCGGTGCCCGGTATCGAAGACCTCGACGGGTGCGTGGTATCTCGCGCGATACGACGATTCGGTCGCCGGCGCGAAGGATGTCGATCGGTTCATCGCCAGTTTCCGCGAACCCGGTGTCGTGGTTCCCGATGAAGAACAGCTCGTGAGCGAAATCCCCGAACCCCGCCACGGGCAGATCCGCCGGATCATCAACTCCGCGATAGCGGCCCATCGCATCGGACGTGTCGAACCATTCTGCGAGTCGTTGTGCCACGAATTGCTCGACGACCTCCTCGGTCGTTCCGGACCCGTCGATCTCGTCGCCGACTATGTCATGCCGGTTCCCAACAACGTGATCGCTCATCTGCTGGGCGCGCCGCCAGAGGATTTTCGTCGCTGGGCGCAATGGTCAGACGAAGTCGTGCAGGGGACGTATCCCACCAAGAACCGCAATGAACGCGGCGAAGGGCTGGCCGGTGCCCACCCCGAGTTCGTCGCCTATGTCGATGCCCTCATCATCGATCGGCGTGCCAACCCCACCGATGACTTCATCACTCGCTTGGTGCACACCGAAGTCGATGGGCGCCGATTGACCGACGTGGAGGCACGATCCCAACTCGTATTCCTCTTCATCTCCGGCAACGAGACCACCCGGCACTTGATCGGCAACTTGCTGTGGCGCGTCCTCGGTGATTCCGCTCTGTTCGCGACATTGCAGCAAGATCGTGCGTTGATCCCGGCGGCAGTGGAGGAGTGCCTGCGGCTCGATCCTCCGGTGAAGTTCCTCATGCGCAATTGCATGATCAGTGGCGAGGTTGCCGGCACCGAGATCGCAGCGGGCGACAAGGTGGCATTCGGTCTCGGTTCGGCCAATCGCGATGCCTCGCAGTTCGACGATGGGGATGCGTTCCGACTCGATCGACCCGACCCGAAAAGTCATCTCTCGTTCGGTGGTGGTCCTCATATCTGTCCTGGCGCGTCGCTGGCGCGCCTCGAGGCCCGCGTGTGTCTCGAGGTGTTCCTGCAGCGAGTGGGGAGCGCATCGCTCGTCGGCACGGCGTTCGATGCGGTCGACGTGTTCTGGGCCAACGGTCCGGCCAGCCTTCTGACCGAGATCACCGCCAACTAGCGTTCGAGCACCGAAGCAGACGGGGGAATCATGGCTGGTCGCCTTGAAGGGAAAGTCGTCATCGTCACGGGTGCGGCGAGAGGGCAGGGACTCGCCGAAGTCGAACTGTTCAGGAGCGAAGGTGCCCACGTCATCGCCGGGGACGTTCTCGATCACGACGGGCTGCATCTCGATGTGACCTCGACCGACAGTTGGGCCGCGACGGTCTCGCACGCGATCGAGCGCCATGGTCGTATCGATGTTCTGGTCAACAACGCCGGCGTGCGGGCCGTCGCGCCAGTGCACGAGATGCCCCTCGCCGATTTCCAGCGGGTGCTCGACATCAATCTGATCGGTCCACTCCTCGGCATTCAGGCGGTGGTGCCGCACATGCCCCGGGGCAGTTCGATCATCAACGTCTCCTCCCTCAACGGCCTCGCCGCCAACGTCAACACCTCGGCCTACACCACCTCGAAGTTCGCACTGCGGGGGCTCACCAAATCGGCAGCGCTGGATCTGGGCCCCCTCGGCATCAGGGTCAACGCCATCCTGCCCGGCGTGATCCGCACTCCGATGGTGTCCTACATCGTCGACGAGTTCGAGGACCGTCTCGCCGCCGGGCTGCCGTTGGGAAGGATCGGCGAACCGGTGGACGTCGCCTCGGCCGCGCTGTTCCTCGCCAGTGACGATTCGTCATGGGTGAGCGGACTCGATCTGACGGTCGACGGAGGCCAGATGGCGAGCACGCCGAAACTGTGATGCTGGCGATGTGTCCAACCGCGGAGTTCTGAGATGGCCGAGTCGATCTGTCTCGGCTGCGGACTGTGTTGCGACGGAACGGTGGTGACGCATCTCGCGGTTCGCGATGAGAGCGACCTCGGTGGACCGCTGCGTGCGCTCGGGGTGGAACTGATCGTCGCGGCCGATCCGCCGGTGTTCGAACTGCCCTGCCCCGCGCTCGATCAGGGGCGCTGCGCGATCCACGGGCTTCATCGACCGAGCGCGTGTGCCCAGTTCGAATGTGCGCTCTCGCAGGCTCACCTCGACGGGCGGATCACGGCGCAACAGGCGCGAGCGGAGATCGCGACCAC
>CAZMJK010000126.1:0-5829 GCA_964566555.1 uncultured Bifidobacterium sp.
CGATCGAGGTCGCGGTGATCGCGCCGACGGTCGGCGTCTGGTTGGTGATGTTGCGCACCGTCTTGGACGCACCGATGGCCCACTGCGTGTGAGCGAGCCAGATGTAGGGCGTGAGCTCGGTCTGACGCTTCTGCAGATCGGCGTAGGCCTGCTTGCGCACCGCCGGGTCGCTCGAGGCACGGGCCTTGTCGAGCGCAGCGTTGATCTGAGGATCGTTCAGACGGGCAATGTTGAGCGTGAGCGGACCGGTGGCGTTCTTGCCCGTCCACCAGACGTAATCGCCGTCAGGATCGGAGGCTGCGAACTGACGCCACAGGTTCGCCGTGTAGTTGCCGGTCACGGCATCGGACACGAACTTGCTCTGCTCGGAGGTGGTGGTGTTCACGGTGACACCGCATGCCTCCCACTGCTGCTTGAGCAGTGCGGTGGTGTTGGTGTTGGCCGGAACTGGCGTGGTGCCGAGGCTGATCGTGATCGGACCCTTCTCGGCCTTCACCTGATCGATGAGGGCCTTGCCCTTGGCCACGTCGTTCGTGGTGAATCCGCTGTCGGAGTACCACGGCGAGTTCTTCGTGAACTGGCTGTCGGCGGCCCGATCGGCAGGCGTCTCGTTGATGACCATCACCGCATTGGGGTCGGTGCACAGCGTGAGCGCCTGGCGGACACGCACGTCGTCAACCGGTGCCTTCTGCGTGTTGAACATGATGAAGGACTCTTCGGTCTCGGTCTGATCGGCAACGAACTGGATGTTGCCCGACGCCGCTTCCGACTGCAGGCGGTTGATCGCCGGCCAGTCGGTGGTGTGGATCATCTGCACGTCACCCGAGAGCAGCGCGTTCACGCGGTTCTGGGGGTCGACGATGGGACGGAACTCGACCGAATCGAGGTACGGGAGCTTGTTGCCCTTGTCATCCGAACGCCAGTAGTTGGCGTTCTTCGTACCGACCCAACGGTTGTCCGGAACCCATTCCTTCTGAACGAAGGGGCCCGATCCGATGGGCTGACGAGTGGCGGCTGCACCTTCGGCCTTCAACTGTGCCGGTGCGGCGACGAAGCCGACCTGAGTGGTGAGCACTGCAGGAAGCGATGCCCAGGGGTCGGTCGTGGTGATCGTCAACTGCGTCGGCGACACGACCGTGACCGAAGCGATGTTGGCGAGCGCCGCGCCAGTGAGGGCGTTGGCCTTCACCGTGTCGAGGCTGAGCTTCACAGCGGCCGCATCGACCGGGGTGCCATCGGAGAAGTTCACTCCGGTGCGCAGGTCGACGGTCCATGTCTTCGCATCGGAACTGGCCGTGAACGACTTGGCCAGATACGGCGCCCAGTTGCCCTGAGCGTCATAGGCCGACAACGGGTCGAAGACGGCATTGCCGACCATGTAGCCGGAGATGGCCCACCGGTTGCTGGTCGGATTGAAGCCATCGGTCTCAGCCTCAAGGCCGAACTTGATGGTCCCGCCGGCCTTGGGTGGTCCGGATGCCTTGATCGTCACATCGGTGGTCTTCGCCCCTGAGTCCGAACTCCCTGAGTCCGATCCACCACATGCCGATGCGACCAGGCCGATGGCCATGACCACTGCGACAACCGGTGCCCAGCGGCGGATTCCCGCGCGCCTCTCCATCATTGCTGCCTCCTTCGGCCGAAGCCGACGGGTCGTGTCGGGACACCCCACGGCGCCCCCCGTGGGGCGGAACCTTAGACGTGACCCGGGGCACATGCGAGGGCATCGGCGGAAATTTCCCGGGCCAATCCCTTCCGTTCCGTGCCCGGTTGCTCGCGTCCTCGCCCCGAACGGCACCCCGACCTCAGGTTCGGCGGCGCCGAGCCCGCTGCAGGGTCGATCGTCGGGCCTTGGCCCGGGCATCGCGGGTGGCCTGTTCGGCTCGTTTCCGGGCCTCGGCCACCACCTCGTCCACCCGGCGTTCCGCCTCTTCGTCGACCCGGCGCGATGCCGCGCGGGCCCGTTCGATGGCCTCGGTCACCTTGACCCGGTGCTCCTCCTCGATGGCGTCGAGGATCTGGGCCGTCTCCTGTTCGATCGCTCGCAACTGTTGCTCGGCGACGCGATCGGCCTCGGCGGCCTTGCGATCAGCCTCGACTTCGAGATCCCGCAACGTGGTGGCCGCCTCGATCTCCGTCAGAAGGTCCACTTGGAGTTCGGGATCGATGTCGGCATCGAGCACGGCACCGGCCAGCGCATCGAGTTCATCAACCGTGGGCGACTCGATCAGTGACTTCACGATGTCGGGAGACGCGGTGCCACCAAGCACCGCTGGCAACCGACCCGGAAGCGAGGTGATGTCAGGCCCGATCGCCGCCGCGAACGCACCTCGGCTGCGAGCCTGCAGGTCGCGGTCGCGATCCTCCCAAGTTCGCTCCAGGATGCGTCGACGAGCCGATCGATCGAGTCGAGCGGAGCGATAGGGACCTTCGAGGTCATCACCCACCAGCCGCATCCGCCACAACGGCACGCGACCAATCCCCTTGAGATAGTGCGTGCGCAATGAGGTGAACGTGAACGCTTCATCATCCTCGACGATGGAATGCAGTTCGTCGGAGATCACCACCGAGCCCGGATAGGCGACACTCACGATGCGACTCGCCAGGTTCACCGTTGCGCCATAGATGTCGCCGTCAAGGTCGAGCACCGGCCCTCGCGCCAACCCGACGCGCACATCCGACAGTGCTTCATCTTCCCGGTAGCGCCGCGCGAGTTCGAGTGCCGTCCGACAACTTCGGCCGATGTCATCGTTCACGAACATGACCTCGTCGCCGATCATCTTGACGACGCGACCACCGAAGGAAGGAATCACGTCGTACGCGATCGACTCGAACCGACGCACGACCTCCGCGAGCGACGATGTCGCCAACTGCTGGGTCTGCGACGTGAACCCGACAAGGTCGGCGAAGCCAACGCACACTTCGTTCGATGTCTCGTCGGAATCGACCAAGGTGAGTCGTCGGCGAGCCTCGGCGACGAGGCGACGGCGCCACACCAGTTCGAGGATGTGGGGCACGAGAGCAGCGACTTCGAGCGATCGCGCCGTGGCCTGGTCATCGGGCAACTGCGAAATCGCGAGTTCCTCTTCGGCCGTTCGAAGCCACACATCGATCTGCGCCGCGGCGATCCTCTCGAGCGAGGAACCGATGACTCGCGCGAACTGCCGCGCCGTTTCGGGTTCGACGGCGCCATCGGCGATGAGACCGACGATCGTCGACAACATCTCGACATCGCTATCGGTGAAGAGTTGCTCGCCCGGTCGAGGCTCGGGAAACCCCAACGCCCGCCAGAAGTCCAACAACAGTTCGGTATCGATCCCAGAGAACTTTGCGAGATCGTCGATGCCGAACCGAGCTTCATCTTCGAGGAACGGGAGGAGCGTGCGGGCAGCGGTTTCGTTCGCCACAGCCTCCCGATCCGTCATGTGAAAGAGCCTCCACCTTGAACCGGTGGCTCCGCAACCGAGTTCGGGGGGCCTTCCGCGACATGGTCAACGTCATGATCGACGTGCACGTGATCGAAGACGGGAGCAGCCAACAACGCCTCACCCCGCAGCTCACTGGTCGACCATTCGGGGTCGATCGCCGAGCAGGTGATGATGCCCGAGCGGTCACCCTCCACCTCCCACAACAAAGCGGGTCGCGCCCCATGCCACCGAAGCGCGAACGACACCGTGCCGATGGTCGAGGGCAGACGAAGGACCGACAGGGGCTGACCCAGCCATCGCTCACCGAAACCGGGAACGAGGTCGACACCATCGGCGGAATCCGACGCAACGATTGATCGAACGTTGCGAAGGAAACGAGCTGTCTGCGCCGGATCGTGCGCATCGCTGGGACCGGCCCACGACCACAGCGGCTCACCTTCGAGCAGTTCCGATCGGAGGACGGCGATCGCATCGCGCTCACCGCCATCACCACCGGGGCCGTCCGGGGAGATCGAGCGTCGAGCCATCTGATCGATCAGCTCGTCGAGTTGGGATCTCACCGCGGTCGCCGCTGATGTCTCTCCTGCGGCCGAGAGGAAGTCGATGGAAGCGAGAAACGCCCGGCGAGTCCATCGAGCGTCATAGGCGACGCGCTCCTCGCTCGCGAGCGCGCCAGGCCCGGAACCCCGACCGAAGAATCTGGTGGAGTGGCGCAACGCACTCCCACGCTGACGCTTCGCCAGCCAATGCGTCGCCGACACCAGATGATCGAGACTCGTCGCTGCGAATGCCGCATCACCCGTGAATGCGAAGTGTCGCCCAGCCGCGACGATCCAACTCCCGGTGGCATCGAGTCGCTCCGCATCGAACGAACCATCAGGATGCTGGAGTTCAGCGGAACCCGAAATCAACCGCTCGGCTTCAGCGAACAGACCTTGCTCGTCGAGCGTCATCGCCAACTCCGCGCGCTCGACGCCATCGATCGCGATTCCGGGAGCTCGAAGTGGTTCCTCCGCTGCGACGTGGACGAGGAGGTGCGCTCGAGCGCCATCGACCGCGTCCTCTATTCCCCGTTCGGGAAGGTCGAACCGCGGTGATCGCGCCAACTGCGTCTTCCAGCCGGCAACCACCCTGTCGTGAGGGGCGAGGGCGGAGAGATCGAGCGACCGCAGCGCCACATTTCTCTCGCCAACCGTGCCCGCGATATCGACGATCGAGAACGCAACGCGCAGCGTCGCCGTGTGGGGAAGTGGGAACACGAAGGCAACGTCGTCGTCCCCTCCCGAAGGAATCACTCCATCGACGGGGAACGCCGACACTGCATCCTCGTCGATCGTCATCTGCCGAGTCGAACGCCCATCGGTGGCGAAGGCATACCGCGACGGTTCGCGCGAGAACCGGGCGATCGGATTCCCGTCGATCGCGACTACCGATCCGTCGAATGTGACGAGTTGCGCGGAGTTCGTTCCCGATCCGTTTCCACATCGCAGAGCCAGCGCCAGGGCGACCGGCACGGCGGTGGCATTGTGGAATTCAGCCACGAGTAACGGCGCACCGGACGATCCCTCGACCGTGCACCACGCCCGCTGCTCGATCTCGCCACCGGGCACCCGAAGCGCGCTCACCACCACCGGAGTGGAGTCGATCAGCGACTGGCGCACGAGCGCACCATCCGACGCGATGTGCCATCGATCCTCGGCCCGGACCGCCCAATCCAATGACCATGCTCCGGTCTCCGGGCGCAGACCACCATGACGGTCGAGGTGCACCCGGCCCCCAGCGCCGATCGTGCCCAGCAGCACCCACGGTGCCGCTCCTTCGTGTCCGTCTGAAGCGGTCGCAGCGTCCTGTTCCATCGGCGGCGACGCTACCTCCGGTGGATGCGTGCCGATTCATCGCAACGCCACCTCCGTCGCTTCCTTCCCGTCATCGACGTCGAACCGAGACCCCGAGGAAGCTCCTGAAAGGGCGACCTACACTCCGCTCGTGACCCAATCGGAGACCACTCGAGCCGTGCTCATTCCGGTCAAAGCATTCTCCGACGCGAAAGCTCGACTCGCTGGAGCACTCTCCCCCGCCGAACGCGCCGCGCTCGCGCAGTCCATGGCCGAACGCGTCGTCGCGGCGGCCAGTCCTCTTGACGTGTGGATCGTGTGCGACGACACCGAAGTCGCTGCATGGGCAACGCGAATGGGAGCGAATGTGCTCTGGAAGCCCGGTCGCGGACTGAACGGCGCAGTGAACGAAGGTGTCGCCGATCTCGCCCATCTCGACATCGACATCGTGATCGTCGCCCACGCCGACCTCCCCCATGCCACCTCTCTCGGCTGGCTCGCGGATGACGACGGCGTGACCCTCGTTCCCGACCGACACGGCGATGGCACCAATGTGATCGTGATCC
>CAZMJK010000127.1:0-5813 GCA_964566555.1 uncultured Bifidobacterium sp.
GACTCGAGCTCGGGCATCGTTGGCTTCCACGGCGACCTCAGCCCCGAGTTCAGTGGCGAAGGCGAGGCGGTCGGCACCCACATCGACCGCAATCACTCGGTAGCCGAATGCCGATGCGAGTTGCACCGCGTAGTGGCCCAGTCCACCGGCAGCACCGACGATGGCCACGGTCGATCCCGGGGTGATCCGATGTTGCGTGAGTTTCTTGACTGCCCCGTATGCGGTCAGTCCGCCGCAGGCCAGCGGTGCCTCCAGATCACTCACCGAATCAGGGAGGACGACGAGTGAGGGAGCCCACACAGCGAGGTAGTCGGCGAATGTTCCGATGATCCCGATCGACTGCTGGCAATGGCGCGGTTCGCCGCCGATGCAATAGCGGCATCGTCCGCACCAGTGCTCGCCACCGGTTCCACCGAGTCCGACGATCACGTGATCGCCGATCGAGACACAGCTCTCGGCTCCGGAACCGAGGGCTTCGACGACACCGATTCCTTCATGTCCGAGCGGGCCGTTGCCGGTGGCGAAGGTCCAATCGCCGCGAGCGAGATGGAGGTCGGAATGACACACGCCGCTCGTGCACATGCGGAGAAGGGCTTGATCCGGCCCGGGAACGGGAATTTCGCCCTCACGAACCTCGAGGGCTCCGTCGACACGTTGCACTGATCTCATGTTCCCCTCAGTTCCGGCGCAAACCGCCGTACAGGATTCGTTGCACGAAGACGCTGAACAGCAGTGGCTCGGCGAGTCGTTTCGGAATGCGGAATCGCTTGCCGTTCGGCTGAACCACCGTCAATCCTTCTGCCTGCAGACCAAGAATCGATCCCCAGCGGTATTCGGGAGCGTTGTACGTTTCGAGTTTGTCGGTGCGATCGCGCAGCAGTGCCTTGATGTTGGCGACGACGACTCGGAAACCCCAGTTCCGGGCCGAACTTCGCAGTGGATCACTCGCTGCGACATCGCCGACGGCGAACACATTGGGGTGTCCGGGCAGGCGAAGGTTGGCATCGACGAGGACGAAGCCGTCATCGTCGAGAGTTGCCGCAGGAAGGAACCGAGAGTGCGGGGTGACCCCGCCGATCGCCCACAGCGTGATGTCGGCCGCGAAAGGTTCCTGTCCGGTCGACCATGCCACCGAGTCGTGGGTGAGGTGATCGCCGTTGAACCCAGCGGGAACGACGGCTCGATGATCGGGGTGGACGGTGACACCGTCGGTAGTGAGTTGGCGAGTGATCCAACGTCGCACACTTGGGTGGTAGCCCGGAAGCGGTTCATCGCCGCTGTGGAAGAGGTGGACGCTCGATCGACCCTGACGAGCGAGGTTGTCGGCCACGCTGACGCCGGTGGCGCCTCCACCGATCACTGCGATTGTCGAGGCGTCGGTCAGCTCCTTGTTGATCTGCGCGAGTTCGAGATCGATCGTCGCAAGATCTTCGACTCGGTCGTGTCGCCAGAAGCCGTTCGAAACGCCAGTGGCGATCACGAAGTAGTCGTAGGAGATTTCCCGAGTCGAACCAGCAGAGGTTTCGACGGTGACGGTGGAGGCGTCGAGATCCGTGCTGGTGATCCGTCCGTGCACGACATCGACGGCATCGAGCCGGCGAAATCGCCGATAGGGGATCAGGTAGGTGCGGCGCCAAAGAGAAAGATCGGTGAGACGGGTGCCGAGTTCCTGTCCGCTGACGAGTGCCGGACGCGTGGAGATCCCGATGACGTGACACTTTCGAGCCAGTCGCGTGGCGATGAGGGCGCCGGTGTCACCCAGTCCGGCAACGACCACCGTCGGTTTGCGTGACGAACTCATTGGCCGCCTTCTCTCATTCGCCGGTGAAGACCGGATCGCGCTTCTCGAGGAAGGCGCGCGGGCCCTCAGCGGCATCTTTGGACTGCATGACCTTGCCGCCGTGCTGCATCTCGATGTTGAACGCCTCGTTCTCAGGCATCGCTTCGGTCTCACGCAGCGTTGCGAGAATTCCCTTCACGGCGAGCGGGCCATTGCGGGCGATTCGTTGCGCGATCTCGCGGGCCTTGTCGAGCGCCTGGCCGTCGGGCACGACGTGATTGACGAGTCCGAGTTCGTGGGCGCGTTGAGCGGTGAGGTCCTCGCCGGTGAGCAGCATTTCGGCGGCGACGGCATACCCGATCTGGCGTCGAAGACGTACAGCGGAGCCAGCCATGGGGAACAAGCCACGTTGCACTTCGGTGACGCCGAAGACGGCGCTCTCGCCGGCCACTCGGATGTCCGTTCCTTGAAGGATCTCGGTTCCTCCGGCGCGTGCGAAACCTTCCGCAGCGAGGATCACGGGCTTGGTGGGTCGATAGGTCTTCAGCCAACCACCGAGGATGACTTCGGGTTGGTCCTTGAATCGCTGGAGCCATTCGTTGTCCACGACACCCTCGCGGAGGCGGCCGATCTCGGCGAGGTCCATACCGGCGCAGAAGGTGTCGCCTTTGCCGGTGAGGATCGCCACTCGCAACGAGTCGTCGGTATCGAGTCGGACCCATGCGTCGTAGAGGCGGCAGAGAACTTCGGCGTTGGCGGCGTTCTTCTTCTCGGGACGATTGATGGTCACGACGAGGATCGGTCCCTCGGCTTCGACGAGAACAAGTGGTTCGGACATTTGGGCATTCCCCCTGAGCGAATTGACCCCTGTGGTCTACTACGTCAGATCGTTGAGCGTGGAGGCGGAGAGTTCTAGGGTCGAGAGCCATGGACCGGCACCCCACCGAAACGAAAATCCTCGATGAAGCGATCCGAATCATCGAAACGAGTGGAGAAGCCAGCCTTCGCGTCCACGACATCGAGACCGCGGTCGGTGTGACGGCACCATCGATCTACCACTTCTTCGGTAGTCGTGAAGGTCTGGTTGCCGAAGCGCAGGCAGAGCGTCTCTTGCGTTCGTTCCAGCGCTTCGATCCCGTGATCGAAGAAGCAGTTGCGACGGTGACATCGCGCGAGTCCGCTCGTGAGGCGGTGCGAGTTCTGCTCACACTCATCTACGACCCGTCACGGACGGTCGAACGTCAGCGGCGTCTCTTTGCCATTGGCAGTGCCGAGGGTCGTCCTGAACTGGCGAAGCGGGTGAACGAGATCACCCGCTTCTATCTCAACGAAACCACCGAGCGATTGCGGCCGTTGCAGGAGCGAGGAGTGATTCGGCCGGAACTCGACCTCGAGGCGTTCACCTACTGGTTCGCCGGCCAGATCCTCGGCCGGGTGTACGTCGAGGTCGGCGCCGAATCGACACTCTTTCCGCAGTGGGACGAGATCTCGATCGACGCGGTTGTCTACCTCTTGCTGGGCCCCGAGTAGCGCGCCGACCCGCGCTTGCGCCGCAGCGCTATCCGGTCCGACATTCCTCGAAACGGGCATCAGAAGTCCACGGCGCCCATTCCCACCCCGTCGTCGGCGCAGGGGCCCAACCGAGCTCATAGACCTTCTCGTGGACGAACGTCGCCAAGTGGGCCGCACCGGCAGGGCAGAGATGCCACTTGTCTGACTTGCGCAGCTTCACGACTGTGCCGTCGTCCTGGGTCTTGGTCTGCGGGCACCCTTCGAATGCTGGGGACGTATCGATGTACGCGACTTTGCCGGGGTACCGATCGGTGAGTTCGGCGTAGACCGCGTTCTGGGCGGCGTCGGGTACGCGTCCACACGGAAGGATCGAGAGCCACACCACTCGTCCACCGCGTGAGGTGAGCAGAGCGACGAGTTCATCGACGATGGGCCGGTAGGCGTCGGGACCGTTCGCAGTGATGAAATCGTGATCGAAACCTCCGAGCATCACCACGCTCAACTCCGGAGTGTTCTCATCGACCTTCTTCTTCCAGTCCTCGCGCCAGTTCGCCGCGCCCCCGTAGGTGAGGCCGATGCCGGGGAACGCGGTCTCCACGCTGGTTTGGGTGCCGATGGCGAAGAACGAGGCCCGCAAGGCGGGTGTCTCGTCGTACATGCTCGAATCGCCGACGGTCATGAGGGCTCGGGGAGCGGGGGAAGTGATCTTGACGGTGGAACTTGTTGTCGCCGCCGAGGAACCATCGTTCTCCACCATCGAGATCGATGCTTTCGACGTGTCGTAGTCGGCATACGCGATCTTCGGAGTGTCGCGGGTCGCGATCAGAACGAGTCCCGCCACGAGTGCCATCGCCACCGGCACGGCGATCCATACCTTTCGATTGCCGGGGAATGACCCGCGTCGGATCGGTTGTTCGAGGAAGCGGTAGGAGAGAAGAGCGATGGCGACGGTGACACCCATGCGGACGATGAACGTTCCGTACTGGCCGAGACCCACGCGGTCCTCGGTGAGGATTGCGAAGATCGGCCAGTGATAAAGGTAGAGGCCGTAACTGATGAGCCCGACTGCCGCCAGTGGTTTCCACGAAAGGTGATCGCACACCGTTCCGCCCAAGACGACCGCGGCGATCACGGCAGCGGCGAGGAGCGCATGAATCGAGAAGCCCCCGTTGTAGAGCCATGGGCTTGTCTGCGATGTCGTCACCCAGAGGATCAGCATGATGATCAAGGCGATCGGGGCGGTCACGCTGATCGCACGACGGGTGATCTTTGTCGTTGATCGTCGCCCGCCGAGGGGAAGAGCGAGAGCGAGGGCGGCGCCGATGAGGATCTCGGCGACACGGGTTTGCGTGCTGAAGTAGATCGTGTCGGTCGAAGAGTCGAGAACGTTCCACATGACGATGCAGCAACCCACCGATGCGGCGATGAGGAGACCGGTGATGATCGACAGTCCTCGGCGTGACCACAGCGCGAGCGCGCCGGCGGCGAGCAGGGGCCAGATCACGTAGAACTGTTCCTCGATGGCGAGCGACCAGAAGTGCTGTACCAAGCTCTGACCGCTCTGGATATCGGCATAGGACGAGCCTCGGGCGACGAATCGCCAGTTGGCGACGTAGCACAACGAGCCGAGCAGGTCCCCTCGAAGATTGATCCGCTGTTCGTTGCTGGCGAAGAACCAGCCGTAGATGGCGACTGCGCTGATGGCGGCGAGGGCGGCGGGAAGGAGGCGGCGGACGCGGCGAGTCCAGAACCGATTCAAATCGATGCGCTTGGTGGAGGATCGTTCGGCGAGCAGAAGGCTCGTGATCAAGTAGCCCGAAAGTGTGAAGAAGAGCGACACGCCGAGAAATCCGCCGGTTGCCCACCAAAACCCGCCGTGGAAGAACAGGACGCCGAGTACGGCAAGCCCCCGAAGCCCGTCGAGTCCGCGCAGATGAGGAAGTGCTGAACCGGCGGCGGCGTTCGTCGGCGCTTGGTCCGGCTCTTCGGTACGCACGTTGGCGACGGACATAGTCCGAGTCTCGCATAATGGGGACCGTGGAAATCAGTCGCTAATTGGTTGAAGCGTCGTCGTCAGTGTCTCGGCGATGGAGGGGGTGGTGATGAGAACAGGAACTGAGGAATCGACGACGACCGATTCCGCTCGAACTGGGACAACACGATTCGGTCATATCCCAGCTCTCGATGGCATTCGCGGTCTCGCTGTCGCCGTGGTGGTGATCTATCACTTCGCTCCCACGGTGCTTCCCGCCGGTTTCATCGGTGTCGATGTGTTCTTCGTGTTGTCAGGGTTCCTCATCACTTCTCTCGCACTCAGAGAACATCAGTCGACGGCGACGGTGTCTTCCGGATCGTTCTATCTGCGCCGAGCCAGGCGACTCCTTCCTGCAGCGATCGTGACCGTCGTGATCGCAGTTGCGTTGGCTGCGGTCATTCAGCCCGAGTCGATGAGGGGCGCGACTAGGGGTCAGGGGATCGCCTCGTTGCTCTATGTCGCCAACTGGTGGATGATCGATCAGCG
>CAZMJK010000128.1:0-3839 GCA_964566555.1 uncultured Bifidobacterium sp.
GCATCCTCGGGGGGATCGGCGTCGTCCCGCGGTCCGGGGCGAGGCACAGCCATGTCCTGAGCCTAGGAGAGGTCCCCCGTAGGCCTGGGCACCACCGTCGATCGGGTTAGTTGGACCGATCCTCGATCTGGGCGCTCGATCTGGTCACATTCGACCGTTTCGCCGCCTTCTTGGCCGCCGTCGATTGCCCCTGGCCGACGGTTCGGCTGACCTGCATATCGGGTTTCGCCGATCGCGCTTTGGCCGATTTCTTCGTCGCTTTCTTGGCCGAGGACTTCTTGGCTGCCTTCTTGACGGCCTTCTTGGCCGGAGCGCCACCATTGGCAGCGACATAGTCGCGGCGGTCCTGCAGAAGTTCCGCACCCCGCTCGGGACTCAACGTCTCGGCCACATCGCCGGCCTTCAATGACGCGTTGGTCTCGCCATCGGTGACGTAGGGACCGAACTTGCCGTCCTTGATCACCATCGGGCGACCGGAGACGGGATCGGGCCCGAGTTCGGCGAGCGGGGGTTTCGGTGCGCGCTTGCCGAACTTGCGCGGCTCGGCGAACAGGCGGAGCGCGTCCTCGAGTGTCACCGTGAGCAGTTGCTCCTCGCTCTCGAGTTGCCGGGTCTCGGGCTTCGCCGACGTTCCGTCCTCTTTCGAAAGATAGGGACCGAACGGGCCGTTCTTGGCGAAGAGCACCGCCCCACTCTCGGGATCGGATCCGAGATCACGAGGGATCGTGAGCAACTGCAGGGCCGTTTCCAACGTGACGGTGTAGGGGTCCATCGACTTGAAGAGCGACGATGTCTTCGGCTTCTCGTTGTCCTCGTCGGTCGCTTCACCCAATTGCACATAGGGACCGAACTTGCCGTTCATCACGAACACCGTGAGACCGGTCTCGGGATCCTCCCCGATGGGTTTGCCCCCCTTCGGCATGGCCAGGAGTTCGAGCGCAACGGCGATCGTGAGATCGGCAGGCGGCAGATTCTCGGGCACCGAAGCCGTGTCATCGCCTCGCTGCACGTACGGGCCGAACTTGCCGGGTTTCGCCACGATGGGCATCCCGTTGGGATCATCGCCCAAGAGGAAGGAGTTGATCGCCGCGGCATCGATCTCGGGCAGACGTTCGGTGACCAGATCACGCAGCCCGTCTTTGCGCTGACCATCGGTGAAGGGACCGAAATAGAACTCGGCCAGGGTCTCGACGCTGTTGGCCTCGCCGTTCGAGATGCGATCGAGGACTTCTTCGAGATTGGCGGTGAAGTCGTAGTCGACGAGTTCCGCGAAGTGCTGTTCGAGCAGCGTGGTCACCGCGAACGCATTCCAACTCGGAACGAGTGCGGATCCCTTCTTCCAAACATATCCACGACCCTGGATGGTCTCCATGATCGACGCGTACGTCGACGGTCGTCCGACACCGAGCTCTTCCATCTTTCCGACCAGTGATGCCTCGGTGTAACGAGCGGGAGGCTTGGTCGCATGTCCTTCAGGGAGCAACTCCGTGGCGTCGAGCGCGTCACCGGTCTTCAACTGCGGCAGTCGTCGCTCCGCATCGTCGTCGTTCTCGGAATCGACATCGTCGGTGCGCCATTCCTCGACCTGCATCCAGCCGCGTTCGGTGATGACGGTTCCCGCCGCCGAGAACTCGGCGTTGCGATTCGACGACGTCACGGCACCGAGTCGAACGGTGACGGTCTCGCCGATCGCGTCGATCATCTGCGATGCAACCGTGCGCTGCCAGATGATCTCGTAGAGACGGGCCTCACCGGGTTGCACCTCGTTGCGAACGTCTTCCGGACGACGGAATCGATCGCCGGCCGGGCGAATGGCTTCGTGGGCCTCCTGAGCGTTGGCGGCCTTCTTGCCCCAAGTGCGCGGCGACTTCTCGATCGAGGAAGCGCCGTAGCGCTCGGTGATCTCCTGCTTGGCGGCAGCCACGGCAGCATCAGAAAGATTGGTCGAATCGGTGCGCATGTACGTGATGTAGCCCTGCTGATAAAGGCTCTGCGCCATGCTCATGACCTGTTTGGCCGACACCTTCAGGCGTCGACCCGCCAGCTGTTGCAGTGTCGAAGTGGTGAACGGCGCGAACGGACGTTTGCGATAGGGCTTCGATTCCACGCTGCGAACGGCGAAGGCAGCCGACTGCAATTCCTCGGCGAGCGAGCGAGCTCTGGCCTCATCGAGCACCACTCGGTCGTCCCGTTTCAGATCACCGTCGTCATCGAAGTCGTTTCCGGTGGCAATACGCGTTCCATCGAGTGAAACGAGTTTGGCCCCGAATGGAATCGGTTCCGATGGCGCCGAGAACACGCCTTTGATGTCCCACCAATCGGCGGAGACGAACGCCATGATCTCGCGCTCTCGCTCGACGACGAGCCGAGTCGCAACGCTCTGCACCCGACCGGCCGACAAACCCCGGTTCACCTTCTTCCAGAGCACCTGCGAAAGGTCGTAGCCGGCAAGGCGATCGAGAAGACGACGAGTCTCCTGCGCGTCGACGAGAAGTTGATCGAGTTCACGAGGATTGGCGAATGCCTCGCGGATCGCAGGGCCAGTGATCTCGTGGAAGACCATGCGATGCACTGGCATGTCCTTCGGTGGTTTCAGGACCTCGAGCAGGTGCCACGCAATCGCTTCACCTTCGCGATCCTCATCGGTGGCGAGATAGAGCGCATCGGCGTTCTTCATCGCCCGCCGAAGCTCGGCAACGGTGTCCTTCTTCTTGTCGTACACCTTGTAATAGGGCTTGAAGTCGTCATCGGGATCGATGCCCAGATACGACCACCATTCCTTCTGCTTGCCCTCCGGAAGCTCCTTCGCCTTGGACACGAGATCGCGGATATGTCCCACTGATGCGATCACCGTGGGCGCAGCACCGTCCTCGACCTGATCGCGGAGGAACTCGGTGATTTTCTTCGCCTTGGTGGGCGATTCGACGATGACGAGGGGACCGGCCATGGAGGGACACTCTGAGACCACCTCGGCGGCTCTGTCAATCACAGTCGGCCGGATCCGAGTGGCGGGCACCCCCTTCGAGGGTCCCCGAATTTCTTTGTCCACAACCCCGTTTTGCGGTTCTGACCGGGCATTTCGGCCATACTCGGCCCGTGACCCCTGCTGCTGACGACCCCACCTCGACCGACGACACCCTCCGCCCGCTCGGAGCGGCCGGATCGGGAGAGCGCCGACCGTGGGGCGAGTTCGTGATCCTCGACGACGGCCCCGCCGCGAAAGTCAAACGCATCACCGTCGAACCCGGCCAGCGACTGTCATACCAATCGCACGACAAGCGCTCCGAGCATTGGATCGTCGTCGAGGGAACCGCCATCGTCACCCTCGACGACGTCGATCATTCCGTTCCCGCGGGCTCGACGATCGAGATCCCGGTGCATACCAAGCACCGAGTGCGCAACGACAGCAACGCACCGGTCGTGTTCATCGAGGTCCAGACCGGCACCTACTTCGGCGAGGACGACATCGTCCGCTACGAGGACGACTACGGAAGAGCAGGTTCATGATGGACTTCGCGCTCAGTCCGCGAGCCGCTGATCTGCAGGAGCGGTTGCTCGCATTCATGAACGAAGCGGTCATCCCGGCGGAACCGGTGTTCGCCGAGGAGATGAGGGCATCTGGTGATCCTCACTTCCATCCGCATGTCATAGAGGAACTCAAGGCCGAAGCCAAACGGCGAGGACTGTGGAACCTCTTCATGCCGCATGTCACCGAATGGACTCCGGACCCGGTCTCGAACGTCGATTACGCGCCCCTGGCCGAGATCACCGGACGCAGCCCGCTCGGTCCCGAAGCGGTGAACTCCGCCGCTCCCGATACCGGCAACATGGAGATCCTC
>CAZMJK010000128.1:3849-5806 GCA_964566555.1 uncultured Bifidobacterium sp.
AGAAAGATCGTTGGCTGGTTCCGCTTCTCGAGGGCGAGATTCGTTCCTGTTTCGCCATGACCGAACCGGACGTCGCCTCGAGCGATGCGCGGAACATCAGTCTGCGGATCGAGCGCGAGGGTGACGAGTACGTGCTCAACGGTCGCAAGTGGTGGATCTCCGGCGCGGCGAACCCTCGGTGTCGCGTGGCGATCGTCATGGGCAAGACCGATCCGTCGGCCCCCACCTACACCCAACAATCGATGGTGCTGGTGCCCATGGACACTCCCGGCCTGACCGTGGTTCGCGATCTCATGGTGTTCGGCTACAACGATCGCGAAGGCCATTGTGAGCTGCGATTCGACAACGTTCGCGTGCCGGTTTCGAACCTCCTCGGTGAGGAAGGGAGCGGGTTCGCTCTTGCGCAAGCCCGTCTCGGCCCGGGACGCATCCATCACTGCATGCGATGCATCGGGATGGCAGAACGCGCGCTCGAACTCATGTGCCGACGGGTGACACAGCGAGTGGCGTTCGGGAAACCCCTCGCACAACAAGGCGTGATCCAGGAATGGATCGCCGACTCGCGTATCGAGATCGAGCAAGCCCGGTTGCTCACCATGAAGGCGGCATGGCTCATGGACACCGTGGGCAACAAAGGCGCGCGCACCGAGATCTCCGCCATCAAGGTCGTCGCCCCGAACGTCGCTCTCGCCGTTGTCGATCGTGCGATCCAGGCCCATGGCGGTGGAGGCGTCTCGCAGGACTTCCCGCTGGCCGGCATGTGGGCTGGTCTGCGAACACTTCGTTTCGCCGACGGACCCGACGAGGTGCACCGTATGCAACTCGCTCGACGCGAACTCGGTCGCTACGTCACCGAGAGCGATCCAGGACCCACCTCGGGCGATCTCGGCGTCGCCCGTTAGCGATGCCCGCGGGGGTCATCGACGATCACGGTCGATGACGGAACCTCATCGAAGAGCTCCGCATTCTCAGCAGCTTCGATCGCCAGTTCAGTCGAGCTGGAGCGTCGGGCCGCGGCGGTAAGGACCGCACCTGCCAACAGGGCGGCGACCGCAGAGGCAACGAGAATCCCGACTTTCGCCTCTTCCGTGGCCAACGGATCGGTGAATGCCAAACCCGTCACGAACAACGCGACGGTGAAACCGATTCCGGCAGCCATAGCGATTCCGAGGAGGTGGAGATTCGACGCCCCACGCGGTCGCTTCGCAATACCGAACGCTATAGCGAGTGAGGCGACGCCGAAGATTCCGACGGTCTTGCCGACCACGAGTCCCACCGCCACACCCCATGTGACCGTGGAACTCGCCGCAGCCCGCATCGATTCGGAGGTAATGAGAATTCCAGCGTTGCAGAGGGCGAAGATCGGGATGATCACGTAACTCGTCCACGGAAGCATCCGATCAACGAGTCGCTCACCTACTGGTACCGATTCGTTGATCAAGAACGATGCCGCCGAAACATCCGCAGCCGTCAGTTCCGGTTGGTTCTCCAAACGATCAGCGATTGCTTCGGTGTCCAGATCCGGTCGAAGCGCTTCAGTCGGGGTGAGGAACCCCATTGCGACCCCCGCGACGGTGGCATGAACACCGGACTTCAGGAAGCAGTACCAGACGACGATTCCAAACGCGAGATAAATCGGCCCGTACCAGATTCGACGACGCCGCATGAGCCAAACAATGAAGAGGAGACCGAGACCGATCCCCAACCAGAGAAAACTCACCGACTTGCTATAGAAGACCGCGATGACGGCGATCGCACCGAGATCGTCGGCGACTGCCAAGGTCAGGAGAAAGAGTTTCAGTGCGGCTGGAACGCGGTTTCCGAGAAGCGAGACGACACCGACAGCGAAGGCGATGTCGGTGGCCATGGGAATTCCCCATCCATGTGACGTCGAACTTCCAGCATTGATGGCGAAGTAGATCACTGCTGGGACGACCATTCCGCCCACGGCAGCCAG
>CAZMJK010000129.1:0-629 GCA_964566555.1 uncultured Bifidobacterium sp.
GAAGCAGCTTTCCGTTGCTCCCGAGGAGAAGTGGGAGGAGCTGATCTCGATGGCGATCGGCAACGAGATGGCGATCTACCACTACGCCAACGCGGTATCCGTCAAGGCTGCCATGTTGGAGAACGGCGCGACCCCCGAGCTGACGCAGTCACCACTGCGTACATGCACTGAGGCCGCCGGGATCTCCCGGCGGCCTTTCTTCATGTGCGGCCACACCATCCACCGTCCAACCCCAACCCCAACCGCACCACGGTGCACTCACGAAAGGAATGAACCGATGCTCGCCGAGACGCTCGACGACATCTCACCGGCCGTCAGGGCCGACGCCGCCTGCAACGACCTCAACGCGACGTTGACCGGCGTCTACTTCTCCGAGGAACTCCAGGACATCGCCATGGCCAAGTCGATCGCTGCAAAAACGCATCAGAAGCTCAACATCCATCAGCAATGTTTGAGCGAAGGGGTTGCCAATTTGGCCGGCAGTTTTTTTCATTGTTTCCCTGGTTCTGGCTCGCTGACGCGGTCTTACATCAACCATCAGGCGGGTGCAGCAACGCAGTGGTCTGGCGTCTTTTCTGCAGCGGCCGTGGCGGTGGTGATCCTGCTTTTTGCTCCCTGGGCTCAGTACA
>CAZMJK010000129.1:639-5802 GCA_964566555.1 uncultured Bifidobacterium sp.
GCGACCTGTCCGGTGATCACCGAATGTCTCGAAGGGGCCATCGAGCGCCACGAGCCATGGGGCGTCTGGGGTGGGCAGATGTTCATCAACGGCAAGATCCTCGCCACGAAGCGCCGCCGTGGGCGTCCGCCGAAGGTGGCCCGGGTCGAGGATGAACTTCCCGACATTCCCGTGCCCGAGCACCTGCAGTCCTGGTTGCGCTCGGCGTAGCCGCCATCGGCCCGCTGCCGGGAGGGATCGCTGCCTCCGAGCCGATTCCTCCTGCCGCATCGGGCGATCGGACCTGTCACCGAACTGGGGTCGTTCCCGTCGGTGATTGGGAGTGGTGCGGGGCTCCATGTACGGTCGGCACTGCCTCTCGCAGTCGGATCTGACATGGAACCCGCACCGCTTCCTCCCCAACCCCGATCGGCGCTCCGCCGATTTCTCCCGCTCACGATCGCGGGACTCGGCGTGGTTGGACTCGTCATCGCCCTCGTGGTGTCGTTCTCGGGGGGAGGATCCACTCCTGCTTCCGATGTGACGAAACTCGATCCGTCGGCGACTCAACCGCCGGAACTGGCTGATCTGAACGACGTCGCCGGTCAACGATTGCCGAAACTCACTTACCTCACATTCGACGGGGACTCCAGAGAGCTCCGCCCGAATGGCAAGCCGCTGCTGATCAATGTGTGGTCCTCGACGTGCGTTCCGTGCGTGAGCGAAATGCCGGCGCTCGAACAGGTGTGGCAGGACACCAAGGGTGAGATCGACATCATCGGCATCGATTATCTCGAGGCACCCGAACTCGGGAGAGCGATGGCCGAACGCACCGGTGTGACCTACCCGTTGGGCCGAGACCTCAAGGGCACCATCCTTCGCGAGCTCGGGGGTGTCGGACTTCCGTACACGGTGCTCGTCGCCAAGAACGGCACGATTCTCGCCACCCATTCCGGTGCCCTCACCGAATCGCAGTTCACCGAACTCGTGCAGACCGCAACCGGGAAGTGACGTGAACTCGGCGATCGCGTACGCCTTCGGTGTCGGCATGGTCGCGACATTCAATCCCTGTGGGTTCGCGATGCTGCCCGCCTACCTGTCGTATTTCCTCGGACTCGAGAACTCAAGAGACGGTGAACAACGAGCTGACGCAACCGTGCTCCGCGCGCTCGCCGTCGGCGCTGCGATGACCGCCGGTTTCGTTGTCGTGTTCGGCGTCCTCGGTCTCGTCCTCGATCCGATCCTGTCGTCGATCGCCGACAAGTTGCCGTGGGTGACGATCGTGCTGGGCATCGTCCTCGTGTTCCTCGGCGTTCGCCTGCTCATGGGACGCGAGATCAACATTCCCCTCCCGAAGATCGCGAGAGGACCAGAAGGACGCGAACTCGGTTCGGTCTTCGTCTTCGGCATCTCCTACGCGCTCGTCTCGCTGAGTTGCACGTTGTCGCTCTTCATCGCTGCGATCTCGACCGTCATCGATCAGCAGAACTTCGTCGTGGGAATGGGTGCGTTCATCGCCTACGCACTCGGGATGGGACTCGTCCTGATCGTGATGACACTCGCCATCGCATTGGCCCGTCAGGGAATCGTGCGAACGATGCGCGGTGTCCTGCCGTATGTCAATCGGATCTCGGGTGCCCTGCTCGTCCTCGCTGGCCTCTACGTGACGTACTACGGCTGGTACGAATTGCAGGTACTCAACGGGAACACCTCGGGCGGAGGACTCGCCGGGTGGATGTTCGACCTCAACGGTCGAATCACGCAATGGATCGACGATGTGGGACCCCAACGTCTCGGCCTCATCCTCGGACTGATCATTGCGCTGGTGGTGTTCGTCGCCTTGCTCAGCAAGGCGCGAACCGACGACCGATAACCTCCCGGCATGGAACTTCGCATCTTCGTGGAACCTCAACAAGGGGCCTCCTACCAACAGCAACTCGCCGTCGCCCAACTCGCCGAGGAGCTCGGATTCGACGGGTTCTTCCGTTCCGACCACTACCTCCGGATGGGCGCAGGGGATCCCCTTCCGGGACCGACCGATTCGTGGGTCACGCTCGGCGCCATCGCCCGAGAGACCAGCACCATCCGACTCGGCACGCTCGTGGCCTCGGCCACGTTCCGGCTTCCCGGTCAGCTCGCGGTCGCCGTCGCCCAGATCGACGATATGAGCAACGGGCGAATCGAACTCGGACTCGGGGCCGGTTGGTTCGACGATGAGCACACCGCCTACGGCATTCCCTTCCCCACTCTCGGACAACGATTCGACATCCTCGAGGAACAACTCGAGATCATCACGGGGATGTGGAACACCCCCCTCGATTCGCAGTACTCGTTCGAGGGTCGCTACCACGGTCTCGTCGGATGTCCCGCCATCCCGAAACCAGTTCAGGCCGGTGGTCCGCCGATCATCATGGGCGGATACGGCGCCAAGCGCACGCCAGCACTCGCGGCGCAATACGCCGCCGAGTTCAATCTCCCGTTCCCTCCACTCGAGATCTATCGGTCGTCATGCGACAACGTGCGCGCCGCATGTGAAGCGCGCGGGCGCGATCCGGAATCGATGATCTACTCGGTCGCCCAGGTCCTGTGCGTCGGAGCCAACGATGCCGAAGTCGCCCGACGAGCGCAGAACATCGGCCGCGAGGTCGACGAACTCGTCGAGAACGGCGCCGCTGGCTCGCCAGCACAGGTGCTCGACAAGATCGCGTCGTTCGCCGAGGACGGGTCGACGCGCATGTACCTGCAGGTACTCGATATCGACGACCTCGATCACCTCCGACTCCTCGCTGACGAGGTGATGACGGTCCTCCCCTGAGAAGCGATCGTTCAGGGACTCAACCGTTCGATCCGCCAGCCTGAAGGCGCGGTGTCATCCCTGGTGTAGCGAAACCGATCGTGGAGTCTCGAGGGCCGGCCCTGCCAGAACTCGAGTTCGCGCGGCACCACACGGAACCCACCCCAGTGGGGTGGTCGCGGAACGTCACCGCCTTCGAATCGCGCTTCGGCGTCCGCCCAACGTGATTCGAGAACGGACCGGTCGGCGATGACCTCACTCTGATGCGAGGCCCACGCACCGATCTGACTCCCTCGAGGTCGCGTTCGGAAGTAGTCATCACTCTCGGACTCGGTCACCCGTTCCACCGAACCCACGACTCGCACCTGACGAGCGAGGATGTTCCAAGGGAAACAAATCGATGCCTGCGGATGATCGGAGAGTTCGCGTCCCTTCTGACTCGTGTAGTTGGTGAAGAACACGAATCCGTGATCGACACCCTTCAACAGCACGTGACGAGACGACGGCATTCCATCAACGCCGACACTCGAGACCACCATGGCGTGGGGTTCGTGAACATCAGCCTCGACTGCGAACTCGAACCACGCATCGAACTGGGCATCGGCTAGGTCGGCACGACGCACGCCTCTGGACTGCAACTCCAGTCGGAGATCGGACAACGGAGAGGATGTACTCACACTCGTAGTCCACCCCGAATCCAAGACGGACACCAAACCATCGCCTGCTACGGTCGCCTCGTGAGCAGCGAACGCCCACCATCGGGCTCCGAACGGGGAAAAGCTCGATTCGCGCTCGAAGTGAGGTCCATCTTCGGGATCCTTCGCTGGATCGTCATCGGTTCCGGAGTCGGCCTCATCGCCGGCGTTGCATCGGCCGCGCTCTTCGCTTCGCTCACCTGGGCCACCAACACCCGGATCGACCATGGTTGGTTGCTGTGGTTCCTGCCGCTGGCGGGACTCGCGATGGGGGTTGCGTACCACTACACCGGTGGCCGAGCTGCGGAGGGCAACAACCTCATCATCGACGAGATCCACCAACCCGACGCCGGCGTCCCTCGACGCATGGCGCCACTCATCTTCGCGTCAACGTTCCTCACCCAACTCTTCGGCGGCTCGGCCGGTCGTGAAGGAACCGGACTGCAACTCTCGGTGAGCCTCAACGACTCGATCGCCAGAGTGCTCCCCTTCTCCAAAATCGACCGCCGACTGATCATGATCGCGGCGATGTCGGCGGGTTTCGGTGGCCTCTTCGGCGTGCCCCTCGCCGGCGCCATCTTCGGACTCGAGGTGCAGACCAGGGGCCGCATTCGATATGACGCGCTGATTCCCTGCCTCACCGGATCTCTCGTCGCCGATCGTGTCGTCCGCGGACTCGGTGTGCACCACCTCGCCACGAACGAACTCGCCGGCTTCGACAACAGTGTGGGTTCGCTCCTGCGGGTTTCCGTACTCGGAATCGCTTTCGGCCTCACCGGAGTCGCATTCATCGTCGCCACCCGAGCCATCAAGTCCATCGGATCGCGATGGATTTCCTGGCCCCCCGCACGACCAGTCATCGGCGGCATCATCATCATTACGCTCACGCTGGCCGTCGGGACGAGGGACTACCTCGGCCTGTCACTTCCCCTTGCATCGAGCGCGTTGGACGGAAACTCGACCAGCGGATCCGAATTCGTACTCAAACTGATCTTCACCGCGATCACGCTCGGTTTCGGCTTCTACGGAGGCGAGGTCACACCCCTCAATGTGATCGGGGCCACGCTCGGTGCGGCCATGGCACCTGTCCTCGGACTGCCGATCGCTCTCGGAGCGGCGCTGGGTTATGTCGCGGTCTTCGCCGGCGCGGCCAACGTGCCGCTGACGTGCACCATCATGGCGGTGGAGCTCTTCGGAGGCCATGCACTCGTCCCGGCCGCGATCACGTGTGTGCTCGCCTATGTCTTCAGCTCACACCGAAGTATCTATTCGGCTCAACCGATCGACGACGCGCCGCGCATGTAGGGCTGGAGGACCTCGGGGATTCGCACCGACCCATCGGGTTGCCGATGGGTCTCGACGACCGCAGCCCAGACCCGCGGAACCGCGAGCGCTGAGCCGTTGAGCGTGTGCACGATCTCGTTCCCCTTCGCCCCCTCAGCCTTGAAACGGATGTTGGCGCGCCGGGCCTGATAGTCGCTGAACCACGACACCGACGACACCTCGAGCCACTGATCGACACCGGGCGCGTACACCTCGATATCGAAGGTGCGCGCCGACGAATTGCCGATATCACCCGTGCACAGATCGAGAACTCGATAGGTCAGACCGAGAGCGCCGATGAGCCCTTCGGCGCGCGCGAGGAGTTCCTCATGCAGCGCAGGAGCTTGTTCCGGAGTGGCATAGGCGAGGATC
>CAZMJK010000130.1:0-5792 GCA_964566555.1 uncultured Bifidobacterium sp.
CCATTCCCGAGCAGTACAGCGACATGAAGTCCATCGAATTCGCGTCCTTCCTGGTCAAGGAGGCGAATGTCGCCGTGTCACCGGGCGTCGGATTCGGGCCGGGAGGTGAGGGGTTCGTCCGGTTCGCGCTCATCGAGAACGAGCAACGCACCCAGCAGGCGGTGCGCAATCTCCGGCGAGCGCTCACCCGTCTCGAGGGCTAGTCCCGTCGATGCGGGGACGAAACACCGACGTCACCATCGGTCCGTAGAGTCTTCCCATGCCTCAGACCTTCGTCCTGCGAGTGTGGATGCCCGATCGTCCGGGTGCGCTCGGCGCGCTGGCGAGCCGGATCGGTGCGGTGGGCGGTGACGTCACGGGGATCGAGATCCTCGAACGTGGCGCCGGTCGTGCGATCGATGAACTCGTCGTCGAACTTCCAGATGAGTCACTCGTCGATCTCCTCGTCGCCGAGGTGCATCAGGTCGATGGCGTCGATATCGAGAGCATTCGCCCCGCCGAGGAAGCACTCCACGACCCACGCGTCGAGGGCCTCGAAACTGCAGCACTTCTCGTCGGTGCGCCAACCGCGGCGGACGCCATCGAGCAACTGTGTGTGCACGCGGTCCGAACGGTCGGTGCATCGTGGGGAGTCGTACTCGATCCTGCCGATGGATCGGTCGTCGCACAGGTGGGGGACTGCCCACCGGCGACGTGGATCGCCGCATTCGTTGCCGGGAGTGAATCCTCGGCGAGTGTGGTCGACGGCGATGTCGGACCCGATGACATGGTGTGGGCGCCGCTGACCTCGGCGGCGCGGGCGCTCGTCATGGGGCGCGGCGGAGAGCCGTTCCGCGCCCGTGAACGTCGCCAAGCCGCCGCATTGGCCCGTATCGTCGACACTCGATTCCGCTGATCAGACCCAGTGTCGAGAGCGTTCGACCGCCCGCCGCCATTGGTGGTGGAGGGCGTCGGCAGTCTCGGCGTCGCCCGATGGTTCGATGGTGACGTCGATCGCCCAGTTCCCGGCGATGTCCTCCATCGATCCCCACACGCCTTCGGCGAGACCGGCGAGATAGGCCGCGCCGAGCGCAGTGGTGTCCTGCACCACGGGGCGATGGATGGCGACACCGAGTTGATCGGCTTGGAGTTGGAGGACGACATTGCTCGCCGCGCCGCCATCGGCTCGAAGGGACTGCAGTTCGAGGCCACCGGCGGTCATGGCGTCGACCACATCGCGAGTCTGCAACGCGATCGAGTCGAGCATCGCTCGTGCGAGATGGGCCCGTGTCGTTCCCCGGGTGATACCGAAGATCGCTCCGCGCGCGTAGGGGTCCCACCACGGGCTGCCGAGTCCGGTGAAGGCGGGAACGATGATCACCCCATCGGCGGAAGCCACCGACGACGCAAGTGCGGAGACATCGGAGGAGTGCTCGATGATCTGCAGTCCGTCGCGCAACCACTGCACTCCTGATCCGGTGACGAAGATCGCGCCCTCGTAGGCATAGGTGAGTTGGACATCGCCGTTGGCCGTCGGGAGCGACCAAGCGATCGTGGTCAGGAGACCTTCGACCGGTGGGGGGCAGACGGTGCCCACGTTCATCAGCACGAAGCTTCCGGTGCCGTAGGTGTTCTTCGCCATGCCGGGCATGAAGCAGGCCTGGCCGAACAACGAGGCCTGTTGGTCGCCCGCGATCCCGCTGATGGGGATGGAGGCGCCGAGTGGGCAATCGCTGCTCGTGAGGGCGACTCGTCCACTCGAGGGCACGACTCGCGGCAGAACGTGTGTGGGTACCCCGAAGAGATCGCAAAGATCCTCCGACCATTGACCGCTGCGAATGTCGAAGAGCATCGTGCGGCTGGCATTGGTGGCGTCGGTGACGTGCGATGCGCCGGAGGTGAGGTTCCACACCAGCCACGAGTCGATCGTGCCGATGGCGACATCCTTCTCGGGAGCGATGCCTCCCTCGGTGAACAGCCACGCCGCTTTGGTCGCCGAGAAGTACGGGTCGAGTACGAGACCAGTACGGGTTCGGATGGATTCGAGCGCTCCGTCAGCCTCGAGTCGGGCGCAGGCGTCGGCGGTACGACGGTCCTGCCACACGATCGCACGATGCAGGGGTGAGCCGGTCGTGCGTGACCACGCCACGAGTGTTTCCCGTTGATCGGTGATACCGATGGCGGCAACGGTCATGTTGCGTTGCCGCAGGTCCCGCGAGAGTTCATCGAGAACGAAGGTCACCGTCGACCAGATCTCGTTCGCGTCATGTTCCACCCATCCCGGTTGCGGGAAATACTGAGTGAACTCTCGGTACGACGATGCCACCGGCAGCCCATGCTGATCGAACGCGATGGCGCGGACGCCGGTGGTTCCAGCATCGATCGCAACCACGACAGTCATCGAGGCGCCGATTCGGGGCAGACTGCAGTCATGAGCATCGATTTCAGTCTGTCACCCGAACTCGAGGAACTTCGAGGAAGGGTTCGAGCATTCATCGCCGATGTCGTGAGCCCGACCGAGCGGCGGCTCGAGGCCGAGGGCGTGGCCGAGAACGATCGACGGGCCTATGTGGCCGAACTCATCGAGTTGCGTCGTCAGGCGCAGGAGCTCGGGCTGTGGCTTCCCCATATGCCGGCGGAGTGGGGTGGCATGGGTCTGGGTCATGTGCAATTGGCGATGGTGCAGGCCGAGGCCGCCCGGACCCGTCTTGGTCCGTGGGTGCTCAACTGTCAGGCCCCGGATGAGGGGAACATGCACACGCTGTTGCATTGGGGGACCGACGAGCAGAAGGAGGCCTACCTCCGACCGCTCTGCGAGGGTCGGGTGTGGTCCTGTTTCGCCATGACCGAACCCGAAGTGGCGGGATCCGATCCGACACTGATCCGCACCCATGCGGTGCAGGACGGCGAGGAGTGGGTCATCAACGGCCACAAGTGGTTCATCTCGAATGCACACCGCGCCAATTTCGCGATCCTCATCGCGCGGACCGAAGACGATCCCGATCTTCCTCAAGCGGCGAACACCGCGTTCATCGTGGACATCCCGTCGGAAGGGTGGAACGAAGTCCGTCAGATCGAGACGATGCACGGCGCGACCGGGCACTCCGAGATCCTGATCGAGGATCTCCGGGTCCATGACTCGAAGATGCTCGGAGGTCGGGGTCAAGGGCATCGACTCGGTCAGTATCGCCTCGGTCCCGCGCGGTTGGCGCACTGCATGCGATGGATCGCTCAGGCCGAAGTCGCTCTTGACATGATGGTGGAGCGGTCACTCGACCGGTACTCCCACGGGTCGATTCTTGCCGAGAAGCAGGGAATTCAGTGGTTGATCGCCGATTCGGCGATGGAGTTGTATCAGTGCAAGCTCATGGTGCTTCATGCTGCGTACAAGATCGATCGTGGTGATGACTTCACTGCCGAAGTCTCGATGGCCAAGCACTTCGTCGCGAACTCGTTGAACCGCATCATCGATCGTGCGATCCAGGTTCATGGTGCATTGGGGTACTCGACCGATACACCGTTGGCTCACATGTATCAGCAGGCCCGTTGGGCTCGCTTCGCCGATGGTGCTGATGAAATCCATCAGATGCGCATCGCCCAGCGAACGATCTCGGCCTGGCGCGATCACGGATCGACCCGGGCCGCCACCGGCGATCTGCCGATCTGATCCGGTCAGGGAACCTCGGGTACCGAGGTCGTCGGGAGGTCACGGTCGATCGGTTGCGGCTGATCCTCGGTGGGGATCGCGCAGGCCGAAGCCACGAAGGCGATCAGCGTGACGAGGATGATCCCGAGACCTCGAAGGCGTCGGTGTCGCCGCGGTGACGCGAGGTTCATTCTCCCTCCTCGGTGGGGACTTCGGGGGCCGGTGGGTCGACCAGCGGGAGTTCGATGACGAAGCGTGCGCCATGGTCGCCGTCGGGTCGGTCCTCGACCCAGACTCGACCTCCGTGGAGTCGGATGTGTTCGTCGACGAGTGCGAGTCCGAGCCCAACCCCGGTGTCGTTCGAGCGGTTACCGCCCTCACTCCCGCGGGAGAAGCGATCGAAGATGATGTCTCGTTCCTCTTCGGGGACACCGTTGCCCGCGTCCTCGACTCCGATGCGGATCATGTCCTCGACCCGTTCGACGGTCACCGCGGTGGCCCCGCCGGCATAGCGGTCGGCGTTGTCGAGGAGGTTGGCGATGGCGCGACCGAATCGACGCTTATCGACGCGCACGGTCAGTTCGTCGGTGTCGACGTCGTGAACCACGGGGACGCCTCCGCCGCCGAGAACGCTCACGGATTGGTAGACGAGTTCCACGACGAGGACCTCCTCCAGGTGCAGGGTGATCGCGCCGACGTCGAATCGCGAAATTTCGAGAAGATCTTCCACGAGTTGTTGGAGGCGATCGATGTCGGCCGAGAGCAGGACGAGAGCGGTTCGGGCGCGATCGGGGAGTTCGTCGCGACTGTTCTCGAGGACCTCGATCGATGCGGCCAGCGTCATGAGTGGAGAACGCAACTCGTGACTCACCTCTGACGCGAAGCGGGCATCGCGTTCGATCCGATCCTCGAGGGCCTGTGCCATCTCGTTGAAGGGGAGGGAGACGAGATCGAGGTCGCGATCGACTCCCTCTGGGAGTCGGGTATCGAGTCGACCACCGGCGATGGCTCCGGCCGCGGTGCCCACCTCGAGGAGTGGGGTGAAGACACGATGGCTGGCCCAGTAACCGATCAACGCGCCAGCAACCGTGGTGAGGGCCGACGCGATGAGGAGCGTCAGCGCCAGACCATTGAGGGTCTCCTGGAGATCGGAGAGGGGGACGCCCTCGAAGTAGTAGGCGTCAACGTCGACGATCGGTACGCCGATGATGAGTTCGGTGGACCCGTTCACCGCAGTGCGGATCCGAGCCGCTTGTCCGTCCTGGACGAGGCGAAGCAGCGATTGGGGGAGTGACTGTTCGGACAGCGCGGTCGCATCGGTTGCGAACCAGCGACCCGAATCGGAGAGCACGGCATTGGCGCCGTTCGGGTGTGACAGCCCGTCGAGGCTGCGCGCCACCGATGCGGGAGTCGTCGCCGACGGGAGTTCGACCGCGAGTCGATCAGCGTTGGCGAAGGCTCGGGCCACCGAGGAGTCCTGCCGTTGGTCGATCAAGTTCTGTCGTGTCAGCCCGAAGGTGATGAAGGCGAGGACCGCTGAGAGCAGAGCGGCCCCGAGGGCGAACGTGAGCGTCAACCTGGTCCGAAGGCCGAGGCGGCGACGAACGGGGGCGATGATGCGTGCTCGACGGCGGCGTCGAGTCCGGGTGGTGATCGGTTTGGTCACTGCTGGAGCTTGTAGCCGAGACCACGGATCGTCATGACGTGACGCGGATTGGCGGGGTCGACTTCCACCTTCATCCGAAGTCGACGAACGTGAACGTCGACGAGGCGACCGTCGCCGAAGTAGCCGTAGCCCCACACGCGTTCGAGCAGGACCTCGCGACTGAAGACGCGACCGGGGGCCGACGCGAGTTCCACCAAGAGTCGGAACTCGGTCTTGGTGAGGTGGACCTCGATGTTGTCGCGCAGAACGATGCCCTCGTCGGGAATGATCTCGAGATCACCGAAGCGAAGGTGTGTCGGCGCGAGATCGATGGTGCGTGCCCGCCGAAGGAGCGCGCGGATACGGGCGGACAGTTCCTTCGGTGCGAACGGTTTCGTCAAGTAATCGTCGGCACCCGCCTCGAGTCCGGCGACCACGTCGTGAGTATCGGCTCGAGCGGTGACCATGACGATCGGAACATCGCTCACGCGGCGGATCGAGCGGCAGACGTCGAATCCGTCG
>CAZMJK010000131.1:0-1154 GCA_964566555.1 uncultured Bifidobacterium sp.
CGCCGATCGGTCTCTGGCACGCAACCCAGTCAGATCCAAATCGGTCCAACGCTGGAGGGCTGTGACGCTTCCCAGCGCCGCGCCCGCCGTACCACCGGGAACGGCGTGCCAGCACTGCTCGAGGGTGATCGCCACCCGACGACATCGCTCCATGGGCCCCGCAGTCTCCCACGGAGCCATGAGTCGACCCGTCAACTGCCCGGGAACAGCCCTGAGCCCGCCGCTGCGGTCGGTAGGGTGAAGGGATGACGTTCGAGCCCGATGCCGCCTTCTGGAGCGATCGAAAGGTCCTGATCACCGGCGGCCGCGGGTTCCTCGGTCAGGCAGTCGTTGATCGAGTCCGCCGCCGCGGCGCCGGGGAACTGTTCACACCCTCGAGTGACGAGTACGACCTGCGGGATCGAGCAGCAGTGAATCGGATGTTCGATGAGCTTCGACCCGATCTCGTGATCCACTTGGCCGCTCGCGTCGGAGGTATCGGCGCCAACATGGAACGGCCCGCCGACCTCTACCTCGACAACCTCCTCATGGGCACCTACGTCCTCGACGAGGCCCGTCTCCGATCAACCCCCAAGACCGTGATGATCGGCACGATCTGCTCGTATCCCAAGTTCACGCCGGTGCCGTTCTCGGAGGATTCGCTGTGGCAGGGGTACCCCGAGGAGACGAATGCCCCCTATGGCATCGCCAAACTCGCCCAACTCGTGCAGGTGCAGGCCAACCGGGCGCAGTACGGCCAGGACGCCATCTATCTCATGCCCACCAATCTCTACGGCCCACGTCATTCCCGCCCTCATCAAGAAGGCCGTCGATGCGAAGGAGTCGGGCGCTTCGCATCTCGACGTGTGGGGTACCGGCTCCGCCAGTCGAGAGTTCCTCTACGTCGACGACGCTGCGGAAGGAATCGCGCTCGCCGCCGAGTTCTACGACGGTGATCAGCCCGTGAACCTCGGCGCCGACCGCGAACTCCCCATCCGTGAACTCGTCGAGATCATCGTCGAACTCGTGGGCTACGACGGAGAGGTTCGGTGGGACACCTCGAAGCCCGATGGACAACCGCGTCGGGGCGTCGATGGATCTCGGGCCCGCGAACTGTTCGGCTTCACCGCAGGCACATCGTTCGACGAGGGGCTCCGTCGCACGCTGGAGTGGTA
>CAZMJK010000131.1:1164-1526 GCA_964566555.1 uncultured Bifidobacterium sp.
GCCGAAGCCCGACCGATCTGACCGAAGATCGGGTTCGACTCAGCCGCAGGTCTCTCCGTCGGGCACTCGCGGAATGAAGTCACTCATCGATGTCGTCGTCAACGCCTGAGTGGTGGTCGTCGCCGCCATCGTGGTGGTCGTGACGCCAGCGGCGGTGGTCGCCGGACCGGCAGTCGTGGTCGACGTCGTCAGGAAACTGAGATCCGGTGCTGCATTCGGATCGGGGATCGGTCGCAACCCGCGGAACACGTCGAACATCGGCTGCGATGCCGCGACATTGAGTTCGAGCACGCTCGCCGCGCCCTTGAACGTTCCCGTTGCCACCGGTGTGAAACTCACGAGCGAATCGGGATCGAAGGTAC
>CAZMJK010000131.1:1578-5719 GCA_964566555.1 uncultured Bifidobacterium sp.
GATGGTGAACTCGGTGTCGAGTGTGACGTTCTTCTGGGCAATCTCGAGGAACTGCTTCAGGACGAACGGATTGCGCACACCCTGGGCCACCGCCTTCTTGAGGGCGGCCCGGATGAACTGCTGCTGACGGGTGACACGACCGAAATCACTCGTCGGGTCCTCCTGCCAGGACTTCATGTTGTTCCGAGAGATCTCGAAGTGCCGAGAGCGAGCGAAGGCGAGTGCCTGCTGACCCGAGAGCACCTGACATCCGGTCTCGTACTGGAACAGCCCGGTCGCTTGATCACGTGACGGGAAGTTGAAATAGATCGGTACGCCACCGACGGCTTTGACGAGGGCCTCGAATCCTTGGAAGTCCACCATGGCGTAGTGGTTGATCGGGATCCCGAAATCCTGATTGATCGTCTGAATCAATCGCTCGGGCCCACCGAGCGCGAGCGCGGTGTTGATCCGTCCCTGACCGCCACCTGCGATATCGACCCACAAGTCACGAGGCAACGAGAGCAACGCCGCCTGCTGCGTCTTCGGTTCGACGCGCAGCACCATGATCGTGTCGGTGTTGAGTGACTTCGATCGCCCCTGAAGAACAGGATCGCCCTCGGCAAGGCCCATGCCATCGTCGATGCCGACGAGCAGGATGTTCATCGCCTCGCCGGGAGCGCTCGGAGCCTCGAGAGAGGTCCCCACATCGATGCGCGGAAGTGCGCTGGCCTGGTTGTAGGCCCACGCCAAGCCTCCGGCCGCCACGAGGCAGGCCAGAACGACGACGATGTTGAGGGAGAGCAGCAGCCGTTGCGGCCACGTGCGGGAGGGGCGACGCACGGGCCGCACACTACCGGAAGGCCCTCGAGCGGGGTCGTCAGCCCCGCCTGCTCCACTTCATCGGCCGTAGGCTCCAACCATCGTGAACAGTTCCACGCTCGCCGCGCAGCGAATCGAACCGATGGCCATCGTCGGCGGTTTCGTCGCGTCGGGACTCACCGATCTCACGTCCGACCTGACCGCACTCGATTCCGACGGGTGGTGGGCGGTGGTGCTGCCCTTCGAGGGTCCGCCGGTATGCGCTCGCTTCGAACGGCGGCGTCCGACCAGCTCGTTCCCCCGGTCCCGCCAACCATGGAACGGCCCGTCGGCATCGTCATGGACCTCGTCGCTGACGCAAAAGGAATTCAGTGAGCGCGTCGAATCGATTCGAGACTCCATTGCCGCAGGTGACGTCTACCAGGTGAACCTCACCCGTCGGCTGTCGGCCCCCCTCGCTGCAGAGCCGTCCATGCTCGCGCTCGGAGAACGACTGGCCGATGGCAATCCGGCACCGTTCGCTGCGGTCATCGAACTTCCTGAGGCGGGCCTGAGGATTGCGTCGGCATCTCCGGAACTCTTCCTGTCGCGCCGAGGCGACCGCGTTCGTTCCTCGCCCATCAAGGGGACCACTTCCTCGGCAGGGGCGTTCACCGAGAAGGATCGTGCCGAGAACATCATGATCGTCGATCTCGTCCGCAATGATCTCGGTCGCGTCTGTCGTCCGGGAAGCGTCCACGTTCCGGCCCTGCTCGAACGACAGCATCATCCGGGGCTCGACCACCTCGTCAGCACCGTCGAGGGGGAATTGCGCACCGGGATCTCATGGGCGCAACTCCTCGAGGCCACCTTCGCTCCCGGTTCGGTCACCGGGGCGCCGAAGATCGCCGCACTCGCGCACATCCGAGCCCTCGAGCCCGTCGAACGCAACATCTACTGCGGTGCGATCGGCTGGGTCGATGCCGATCGATGTCTCGGTGAACTCAATGTGGCGATCCGCACCTTCTGGATGCAGGACGACACCCTGTGCTTCGGAACCGGAGGCGCCATCACGTGGGATTCCACGGCTGAGGACGAGTGGGCCGAAACCGAACTGAAGGCGCATCGCCTCATCGCCCTCGCGTCGAGTGAACGACCATGACCGCATACAAGGTCTGGGTCAATGGCGCACTCGTCGATGCGTCCTCGCCATCCATCCCGGCGACCGACCATGGCTTTCTCCTCGGTGACGGGGTCTTCGACTCCTTCATCGCCCTCAATGGCTCGCCCATCTTCTTCGAGCGTCACCTGCGTCGACTCCGCCACGGGATCGACCGTTTAGGTCTCTCGGAGGTTCCTTCCGATTCGGAACTCGGGATCGCCATCACCCAACTCCTCGACGCCAGCCAACTCGTCGATGCGCGACTGCGAATCACCATCACCCCGGGGGCGGGCCCATCGGCTCGTGTTCGTGGCACCGCGCCGGTGACGGTCATCAGCGCTACTGAACTCGCGTCGCCACCGGAATCGGTCGCGCTCTGCACCGTTCCATGGGCACGCAATGAACGATCGCCGTTGGCAGGAATCAAGTCCACGAGTTGGGGCGACAACGCGATGATCCTTCGCACTGCGGTCGACGTCGGGTTCGACAACGCGTTGCTCTGCGACAGTCGCGGCCGACTGAGCGAGTGCACCACCTCGAACGTCTTCGCCGTGTTCGACCAACACGTGGCCACACCTTCGCTCGAGGCCGGGTGCCTTCCCGGGATCATCCGTGAGGTGCTGATCGAGGATGGGATCGCCGAGGAGGTCGACCTCTTCCCCACCGATCTCGATCGCGCCACCGAGGTCTTCGTCACCTCGTCGACGACTGGCGCCGTCCCCGTTCGTCGGATCGACGACCGAACCTTCCCGGTTCCCGGACCGGTGACCGATCGCATCAGAGCGCACCTTCGCGCTCGTCAGGCCCACGACTCCCGATCAGCCCGCTAGGTCAGTCCGCGAGTCGGGCGTGGACCACGTCGCCAACGGCGACCGTGGTCGTCACCCCACCGCGATCGACCACGAGGCGACCCTGTTCGTCGATACCGACGGCGAGACCTTCGAAGGTCTCGTGTGCTCCTTCGACGCGAACCTCCCGACCGATCGTGGCCGAGCGAGCGCGAACTACGTTCATGAATTCATCTCGTCGATCCGGGTGCTCAATCGTCACGAGGTACGCCTCGTAGCGATGCAACCATTCGACCAGGACCTGTTCGCGATCGACCGGCTGGCCCGTCACGTGGTTCACCGCCGTGGCCGTCGAGGCGATGTCGGCCGGCAGTTCCGCTGGCCAATTCAGATTGAGCCCCATCCCCACGACCACCGCGTCGACTCGCCCCTCGGCGACATGGGACTCGGCCAGAATTCCACCGATCTTGCGGTCCGACAGTGGGCCACCGACCACCACCACGTCGTTCGGCCATTTCAGGCCCGGCTGCACGCCGGCCACCTCGGCGACGGCGTCTCCGGCGGCGAGTCCGCAAGCCAGCGTCAGCAGGAAGAGCTCCTCGGGAGGCAGTACCGGTCGCAGGAGGACCGAGACGAGCAGCGAGGCCCCCGGAGGGGCGATCCAGGTGCGATCCAGCCGCCCCCGACCGGCGGTCTGATGGTCGGCGACCAACACGTGGCCCTCGGCTGCCCCCGAAGCGGCGACGGCGAGGAGGTCTCGATTGGTGGAGCCGGTCTCGGCCACCCATCGCACATCGGCGAATCGGGTGCCCGGGACCTCGGAAGTGGCGAAGGACCCGTTCACGCGTGCCACGATAGGGCGTGCTCAAAAAGATCCTCATCGCAAACCGCGGCGAAATCGCCGTCCGTGTCATCCGTGCCTGCCAGGAAATGGGTATCGCAACCGTGGCGGTGTACTCCGACCTCGACCGGGATGCCCTCCATGTGAGGCTGGCCGACGAGGCCTACGCCCTCGGTGGCACCACGGCAGCGGAGAGTTACCTCAACACCGAACTGATCCTCGACGTCATCGAGCGCAGCGGTGCAGACGGGGTGCATCCGGGCTACGGCTTCTTCTCCGAGAACACCGATTTCGCTCGCGCCATCACTGAACGCGGCGTCACGTTCATCGGCCCGCCCCCCGGCGCGATCGAGGTCATGGGCGACAAGGTCTCGAGTCGAATCGCAGCTCAGGCCGCCGGAGTCTCGGGCGTCCCCGGTACAACCGAGTTCCTCAATGACGCGTCGGAGGTCGTTGCGTTCGGCAACACCCACGGTTGGCCTGTTGCGATCAAGGCGGCCTATGGCGGCGGCGGTCGAGGCATGCGCGTCGTTCGGAGCGAGGACGAAGCGGCCGAAGCATTCGATTCGG
>CAZMJK010000132.1:0-5658 GCA_964566555.1 uncultured Bifidobacterium sp.
CATCGACACGACGGGTGTGTTCGAGGACTTCGCCACCTTTGATGATGATGCCGAGCTGTGCGCCCCGACCGGTGCCGACCATGATCGCCGTCGGCGTTGCCAGGCCGAGTGCACAGGGGCAGGCGATGATCAGCACGGCGACGGCCGCAGTGAACGTGTCTTGTGTCGAGTGTCCCGTGATCGTCCAGCCGATGACGGTGGCGACGGCGATCGTCAACACGATCGGCACGAAGACGCCGGCGACCCGATCGGCGAGGCGTTGGATGGGCGCCCGCGAACCCTGCGCATCCTCCACGAGCTTCACGATCTGGGCGAGTGCGGTGTCGTTGCCCACCCGTGATGCTTCGACGACGAGATGACCGGTGGTGTTCACGGTGGCGCCGACCACCTCATCGCCGGGCCCCACCTCGACGGGAACGGGTTCACCGGTGATCATCGCCATATCGATCGCGGAGTGACCCTCGATCACGGTTCCGTCGGTCGCCACCTTCTCGCCGGGTCGCACAGTGAAGCGCATTCCGACCTCGAGACGTTCGAGGGGGAGGTCGGTGCCGTCCTCGAGGCGAACGCTCTTGACGCCGAGTTCGGCGAGGTTGCGAATGGCGTCGCCGGAGCGACGGCGAGCGCGAGCCTCGAACCATTTCCCGAGCAGGATCAGCGTGATGATGACGCCGGCGGTCTCGAAATACACATGCGCGGCATCGGGACTCGAACCCATCCCCGACATGCCGCCCATCGAGTTCGATTCGGAAGCGGCATCGAGGAAGACCAGCGCCACCGTCGACCAGGTCCAGGCGGCGAGCGTGCCCATCGAGACGAGGGTGTCCATCGTGGCGGTGCCGTGGCGGAGATTGATCAGTGCCGCTCGGTGGAATCCCCAACCGCAGTAGAAGACGATGGGCGTGGCAAGTGTGAAGGCGACCCATTGCCAGTTGGTGAACATGAAGGCGGGCACCATCGAGATCAGAACCAACGGGATGGTGAGGATCGCCGCGACGAGCAGACGGATCCCGAGCGTTCGTGCGTGCCGACGTTCGGCCTCGTCACGGTCGTCGATCTCGGGGACGTGGTAGCCGAGCGATTCGATCTTGGTGGTGAACGCATCGAGGTTGGTCACGTCCGGATCGAAGATGACGGTCGCCCGTGCTGAAGCCAGATTCACATCGGCTTGGGTGACGCCGTCGATCTTGCCGAGGCCCTTCCCGATTCGAGTGGCGCAGGCCGCGCAGGTCATGCCCTCGATGGGAAGATCGATGCGTTCGAGTTGAGCGTCGGAGCGCGTCCCGGGCATGGGACCACGATACGACGGTGATCGTTCGCCCACTCAGCGTGCAGGTCGAACCATGCTCACGATCGTGCCGCTCGCCGTGATCTCGGTGAGGGACTTGTCATATCGATAGCCCTCGGGATGGCGGAACTTGGTGAGCGCTTTGGGATCATCGGCTCCCGTATCGAGGAGGAAGCGCACGAGTGCGCCCTTCAGCAACTTGTTCCAATGATTGACCGTGGTGAAGGAGCGTTCGCCTCGTACGGGTGGCTCCTCATCGAGGAACTTCACGGAGAACACGGCGCTCGGTCGGTCGGCACGTGCCGATGGGTCGGCGAACGGCGCCCACGCGCTGTCGTGTTCCTTCGGGAGAAGATTCCACACCACCGATCCACGAATGATCGGTGCGAGCGTGGTGGTGACCGACGCTCTCCACCACGTGGAAAGTTTGGCGAGTGGGGGAAGGGTTGCTCCCATCTTCAACTTGTAGTCGGGAATGAGGTCGCGGGGTTGCACGAGTCCCCACAGTCCGCTGAAGAGAACGACCTGCGTCTCCAATCGCTTCCGATCTCGAGTCGAGAGCGAACCGACGTCGAGTGCATCGAAGAGGACGCCGGTATACCGGTCGATCGCGGGGGTGGTGGGCGCGGTGAGTACGGCGCGATTGGCGGCGGTGGCGCTGGCCAGCGCGGTTCCCTTCACGCCGAGCAACTTCGCGCGGTTGGCTTCGTTGCCCTTCATCGCGGCGACGAGGGCCGCACATACTTCGCGTCGCTGTTTGGTCAATTCGGGAAACGACAACCCGGAAAAGTCGAGTTTGGGTCCCGCTCCGCCCTCGGCCTTCCCTTCGGACGGTGGAAGCAGGATCACGGGTGCGGTTGCCATTTCCCCATCCTGCCCGAGGATGAACGACGCATGGACGTAGGGCGAATTCTCCGGACCTGCGGATTCGATGGGGGGATTTCGGGGCGGAGATGGTAGAAAGGTTTCCGTTCAGTCGGCGCATCGTCGACGTTGATGTTGCAAGGAGGTGACCCACATGCCAGCCAGCGAGCCCCCAAGTATGCGCGTTGTGTCGTGTGTCGCCTTCTCCCTTTCTCGTTGACTCCGGTTGAGAGTCGCCGCTTCTGACGGTTGCCGAGGTCGAGGAGGCGTTCTCTGTTCCTCTTCACGTTCCGGAGGCCGTCATGCCGCAGACCCTCAATGCCCCGCGCGTCATTGCGCAACGTCGTCAACAACGAACCAAACGTCTTCTGGCCCTCGAAGCTGTCGCCGAATCACTCCTTTCGGTCTCGGGGCTCACCGGCGCGCCCGTCGTGCACTCCTCGGGAATCGAGGTTGGCCGACTCGTCGACCTCGTCGTGCGGTGGGAGGGTGAGCCGTACCCGCCATTGACAGGCCTCGTCGTTCGCGTCGGTCGGCAATTGACGTGGGTCTCGGCCGACAAGATCGGTGAACTCGAACAGCGCAAGATCGTGTTGCGTTCGGCGAAGGTGGACCTCCGTCAGTTCGCGCGACGCGATAACGAGGTGAAGCTCGTCGACGACGTCATCGATCACCAGATGGTCGATGTCGACGGTGTGCGCGTCTTTCGTGCCGCCGACCTGTTCCTCGCTCGCGTCGGTGGTGGCTACCGCCTCGTGGGAGCCGACGTGGGGTTCTCCACGTTGGTGCGACGGTTGGGTCCGGCGCGCTGGCGGGCCCGGCCACAACCCGATCGGGTGATCGACTGGGCCGCCATCCAACCGTTCTCCGATCCCGGTGAACCGGTGCGCCTCAGCCGGGCCAACAGCGAACTGCGCCGTTTGCGCCCCGGTGAGCTCGCCGACCTGCTCGAGGAACTCGGTCGGTCCCAGCGTCAGGAACTCCTCGCCGCGCTCGACGCCGAGACCGCGGCCGACGCCCTCGAGGAGATGGAGTCCGACGAACTCGCCGTCCTCCTGCGGGACGCCGATCCCGAGCAGGCGGCATCGCTGCTGGCCGAGATGGAACCCGATGAGGCTGCAGAGGCGCTTCGCGATCTCGATGACGAGACACGCGATGAGTTGTTGGCCGCGATGGATCAGGACGACGCCGAAGTGCTGGTGCGACTCGTGGGGTACGACGAGGAGACGGCCGGCGGTCTGATGACCACTGTGCTGTTCACCTTCGACGCCGATCTCACCGTGGCCGACGCGCGACGGATCCTCGAAAGCGAAGAGGACATCGCACGGCTGGAGTCGATTCTCGTCCTCGACTCCGATGGCACGCTGCTCGACGACATCTTGATGATCGATCTGTTCATGGCGGGAGCGGACGACACATTGCGTTCGCTCATCGGTTCGCCGTGGCCGGTGACGGTGACCGTCGACGCATCGATCGAGGATGTCATCGAGTCCTTCATCGAGAATCGCGGTTCATCGATCGTCGTCCTGGACGATCAGGAGAAGCCGATCGGTCGAATCCTCGCCGACGACGTCGTCGATGCACTCCTCCCGCAACACGAGTCCAGTCGTCGCCCCTTCGCACGGCTGCTGGCCTGAACTCCATCGCCATGAACGAGCCCATCAACGACACCGAGCAGGCGACGGCGGCGCGGACCAACGCGCCCAAGCGTCGGCGTCGGTGGATGGTGTGGCTCGCCGTCCTCGGCCCCGGGCTCATTGCCGCCAATGCCGGAAACGACGCCGGCGGTATCGCCACCTATGCATCCGCCGGTTCCGAGTTCGGTTATCGAACGCTGTTCGTGATGTTGTTGGTCACCGTCGCATTGGTGATCGTGCAGGAGATGTCGGCTCGACTCGGAGCGCATACCGGTGAGGGACTGATGTCGCTCATTCGTGAGCAGTTCCCTTTGCGGGCATCCGCGTTCGCCATCGTCTGTTTGCTGATCGCCAACCTCGGCCTCGTCGTCTCCGAGTTCGCCGGTATCGGTGCCGCGTTCGAGTTGTTCGGGGTGTCCCGCTATCTCTCCATCCCGATCGCTGCGGTCGCCATCTGGGCGGTGGTCGTGTTCGGCAATTATCGCTACGCCGAACGCGTCTTCTTGTTGCTCGGATTGGCGTTCATCACCTATCCCATCGCCGCGATTCTGGGAAAGCCCGATTGGGGCGAGGTGGCGAGTAACACCTTCATCCCTCATATGCTGGGAACGAAGGAGTTCCTCTTCCTCGTCGTCGCGTTGATCGGAACCACGATCACGCCGTACATGCAGCTCTATCAAGCCGCTGCGGTGGCCGATAGCGGCAGCGGCCCCGAGGAGTATCGGATGGTGCGAATCGACACCATCACCGGCGCCATCTTCGCCAACGTCATCTCCATGGCGATCATCATCGCGACCGCCGCCGCCATCGGTGGTTCCGGTCCACTCGAATCGGCGAAAGAAGCGGCGCAGGCCCTCGAGCCGGTGGCGGGCTCAGCGGCGGAGATCCTCTTCGGTATCGGACTGCTCGGGGCCTCGGCGCTGGCCGCGGCCGTCGTCCCGTTGGCAACCTCGTATGCCGTAGCAGAAGCCGTGGGGGTGGAGCGATCCGTCTCGAGGACATTCCGGGAAGCGCCGTTGTTCATGGGATTGTTCACCGCGCTCATCGTCATCGGTGCAGCAGTCGCCTTGGTTCCGGGGAACCTGATCTCGCTGCTCATCAACATGCAGGTGGTCAACGGCCTCATCACGCCGATCATCCTGATCTTCATCCTGATCCTCGCCAATCGACGCGCTGTGCTCGGAAGCGCGGTCAACGGACCGCGCTTCCGAGTGGCCGCACTCATCTGCGTCGTGGTGATCGCGGTGCTTGCTGTGGTCGTGCTGGTTCAGACCGTGGCGGGGTGGTTCGGACTCGCCTGAGCGCGAACCGACTCAGAGGCCGATGCCGCCCTTGGTTCCGCCGCCCTGCGTGACACCCTCCGACGGCTGGACCATGACCCAACCCGTTCCACCGAACGACATCTGGAACGTCTCTCCTGAACCCTTGCCGATGAGCGTCTTGAGATTGACATCGCTCTTGAGGTTCATCTGCACATCGTGGGTCCACATCACGACGGCTTGCGGATCGGCGAAGGTCGGCGCGGCGGCCACATCGAGCACGACCGGTGGGCCGTCCACGACGATGGCGACATAGCCGGTTCCCGAGAGATAGGTGTTGAACAATCCGCCCGAGAAGGCACCCGCGCTTCCGATGGAGCGGATATCGGCGGCGATCGACGCGCTGTAGGCCAGCACGTTGGCACCGTTGACCGAGATCGCGTCGATAACGAGGCCCCCTTCGACCGAGATGTTCGCCCCGTTGCCGCCCGCCGAAGTCGGGTAGGAGGCAAGGGCATCCCCGCCGGGACCATCGAAGTTGCCCGCGACAGCGTTCCCACGCACCGTGATCGACCCCGCGTTGGGGACGAAGGTACTCCCCGCCACCGTA
>CAZMJK010000133.1:0-3085 GCA_964566555.1 uncultured Bifidobacterium sp.
CGCGATCAGAGCGAATATGCCGAAGGCCCTGGCTCGCTGCCCCTTCTCCGAGAAAGTGGCATTCAGTGCGGCAAGACCGACGATGGCCATGACGATCGTGCCGATTCCAGCGATCGACAGTCCTACCGCAAGGACCACCACGGTGGGTGCCGTCCCGACCACCAACGCACCAGCGGCGAACACGACTCCGGCGCCGACCAACATGCGCCGATTGCCCAACCGATCGGCCAGGGTGCCGGCCAGGAACACCGCGACCAGACACGCCGCCGCCGAGATCTGCGACACCACCATCGTGGCATCGGGCGACATCCGGAAATCCCGTTGCATCTCGACCAACATGAATTCGAGGCTCGAGAAACTGATGAGCGAGGCCGAAATCGCGAGGTACGCGGTGATCGCTCGCGATCTCGATGTCGGCATGGTCATTGCCGCTGAGCCTAGAACCGCCGATAGCGTCGCCGAGGTGTTCACCCCTACTCCCAGCGGCGACTGGTCGCCCGCAATTCCCGGACTCGATCGACTGCGACTGCGCTGGGTCGTCCTCGTGCAACTCGTCGTCACCACCCTCATGGTGGGCATGATCTGGACGGTGCATCTCCTGCACTACGAACTCTTCCCCCTTGTGGGAGATGCGGCATGGGATCGTTACGAACACGCCCATGTCGATCGCATCGGCACACTGCTGTTCGGGCCGTGGCTCATTGAAGGGCTCTGCGTGCTCGTACTCCTCCTCGCTCACCCCAAGCGGCTACGCGTCCTCGCCTTCGTCAGCGCTTTCCTGATGTTGTTCATCCTCATCGATACCGCCGCATTTTCCGCCCCGGCCCACGGCGTGTTGCTCGACGCGTGGGATCAGCAGACCTACGACGAACTGATGGTCGTGAACGCCATCCGCGCCTGGCTCTGGACTGCCAAAGGCGCCATCGCCGTCTGGATGATGGTCGAGGTCATGCGTCGGCCTCGGAGCGCTTGATCACCCGACAGCGGGGTTGCTCGGCGATCTCGGCGTGGAGCCAACGGAAGAAAAGCACTCCGGTATGGTGACCGCTGGTATCGAGCCAGTTCGCCGCACCCGGATCACCATCGGCGATGAGGATCGTGACTGACCCTTCGGCGCCTCGTTCGACGTCTCGATCATTGATGCTCGACCGGCGATCGGGGAAGCACTGGAACCAGCGGTCGCATAACTGAAGGCTCCAATACGTGGTCTCGGGAGGCGTGAACGTGACCTCGAGCAGTTCGTCGTCAGCGATCTTCCACCACGCCGTCGAATAGACGACATCGGGATTGGGAATGGCCGCGACGATGTCGTCACTGCTCTGACGAACGAACTCGTTCGGATGATCGCGACGCTCGGGCGTCCAGAGTTGATTGAGTTGCGCATTCCATCGCAGCGACTTCGCCGCATTGGCGACACGAGCCTGCATCTCGAGCGACCCCATGCGTCGTTGTGACGAAGTGGTCGCCAGTTCGTTGCTCCCGGCGTCGACACGATCGATGGACCACGCACCCCGGTGTTGCGTCAAGCGATCGTGGAAATACTGACGCACGATCACCCGCGCCGACTCGGGATGGCTGAACTCCCACGTGAAGGTCCCATCTTCGTTGAGGATCTCGTCGACATCCACCGATTCCACGATGGCCGAGGCCCCCGTCTCCCCCGCTCCGGCGTAGACCGCGATACCGACATACGACGCATCGCCCCGCGTGCCTGAGATCGAATAGAGCGAATCCGGTCGCACGGCGGCCACGTCGTAATCGATGTCCGGCCCTGCCGCGCCCACGAACCGGACGCTCTCCAACATCGTGAGGAACGACGGATGATCGGGATCGAGTGCCAACGTCGAGCTCTGCATGACCGCGGCCAGAATCCGGGTGACGTAGAGATCACCATCGGCCCGTTCACGGTCGTTCAGGGGATCGCGATCATCCAGGATGCATGTCGTGGCGAACTCGATCGCATCCGTCAGTTCCTGCCAATGTGAAGGCGGAGAGGTCATTTCTCTCTTCACCTTTCGCCGGGGTCGCCTGTGAACGACTTGGAACCGAAACTGACCGTGACGGCACTCGGTGTGATGCCATCGATAGCCCACTTCTCACCCGAGGTGTAGCGCACACCCCAGTTCTGTGTGCTCCCGATCATCGTGTAGCCCATCGATCCAGAGGGCAGTTCGAAATCGACATGGGTATTCGACGTGCTCACGGTTTTCGTGACCGTGAGCACCTGATCGGAATACGGCGTGGTCACTTTGAAATTCAACGTCGCCCCAACCGCAAGCAGACACGGCGTGAAGTTGGACGTGGTGATCCATGTCGGACAGGGCGAAGACGTTGCGCTGTCGATGAACAATTCACTCGCACCGAAACTTCCAACCTCGACGTCATGTGTCGCTTCCCGACCCGCCACCGCCTCTGTGGATTCGTCGTCGCCCACATCCACCGAGTGAAACGACGCTGTGTTGCCCTCGACCTTGGGATCGGTGAGCTCGACCACATGCTGATGCTGCACACCGTCAACTGTCACCACCATGGCAGCATTGGGCGGATCGGCATCGAAACCCTGCGCCGTCCACATCGACACCAACCCGGCCACGGTCATCGAACCCGCATTCCGCTCGGGGCGATCGGTGAACCAAGCCACCGAGGAATCAGCCGGCATGGACACCCGATAACCGTTGCCTTCGTTCCCAACCACCATCGATGGCGCAATCACCGAGAACAGCAGGCTCTCCGGCTCGCTCGCAGTTCTCGGGGCCTCGTAGACCCAGTCTCCCGACGAACCCCCGGCCATAAGGACCATGAGTGCGATAACAGCAGCGACAAGAGATCGTGGCATGGACCAAGTGAAACACACCGCCGCAAGCCAACGCCGCCATTGTTAGCCTCTCGACGCTCGCCACCCTTCGGAGGATTCCCGTGCCCAGGACCCTGATCGCCACCGCTGCTCTTCTCGCCTCAATCATGTTCGGAGCCGCCGCATGTTCAAGCGGTTCGTCCAACCTGGCATCGGAAGCCACCTCGAAGGCCAAGAAGGCCTGTGAGTGCAAGACCTTCGAGTGCACCACCGAGTACGTCAAGTGGTTCA
>CAZMJK010000133.1:3120-5650 GCA_964566555.1 uncultured Bifidobacterium sp.
GCGCCGACGATGTTGACGCGCTCTCTGAATCGGATCGAGCCAAGTACCTCGACGCCAGCCTCGAAGCTGCCGACTGCCAGATGGCATTGGGCTGAGCCTCTAACGATTGCGGAACAGTCGCGCAGTTCACGCCGACATCGGCAGGCCGTCTCGCATAGGCAGGCCAACCCGCAGTTGCTCTGCCCGCTCCGGAATCGACGATCGGCTCCACCCACGGGACGAATGGACAGTGAACCTGGAATCATCATCGAGTTCCATCCGGTAGCCCTCCTTGTGGAACTCTCGATGATGGGTCCCACACAGCAGCACCATGCGACTCACGTCGGTGGTACCACCATCGATCCAATGGTCGACGTGGTGCACATCGCAGAATCTGGGTGTGGTCCGACACCCCGGCACTCGGCAGTGTCGGTCGCGAGCGACCACCGCTTTTCGTTGCCAATGTCTGGCGGTTCGCACTTCTCGACCGAGCTCGATGACTTTGGTCCCCTCCATCATCACTCGCTGCACCACCGCGTCGCAGGTGAGGGTTCGGATCGCCTTCGCATCGAGGAGCTGAGCTTCGGAGGTGACTCCCTCGCCGTGGAGTTCGAGCGCCCGAGCGAACAGGGCCACCTCGACCGGCGCCCAGCCACGCTCGGCAGCACACCGGTGGAGATCGGCCACCGATCGCACGCCCTCATCGCGCAAGACGGCGGCCCGGGCCTCGGTGGCATCGACGATCAGTGACACGTGGGGAAGAAATCGCCCGCCATCGCCAGGGCCCTCACGGTGCTCGAGCGCGCACGTCGCCATGGCGACCAGTGCATCGGCATTGCGTTGCGCCATCGAACGACGTTCGCCGATGACCTCGCCGTTCTCATCGACCGGATCGGGAACATCGAACACTCGCAACGCGGCATCGACGATGGCACCTTCGGTTGGTGAGAGATCGCCGCTGATGGCCAAGCGACCATCGGCGTACACCGACACGAACACGCCCGAGGGCTGTTCGGCAAGGACGTTCGGCCCATCGGACGCCTCGGCGCACTTCACCCAGTGACGCAGTAAGGCCTCGGTCGCAGCAGCGTCGAGACCCGTCAACAGATCGATCACTTCGGTTGAATGATCGGCAAACAACGTGACGAACCGCTTCGGAATTGTGGCGACGATGCCGTCGACCTGCGCACCCCGCAGTCGGCCATCGACCCATGCCTCGGTGACGGCCGGCCACGACTCCAGCCGTTCCGAACGGCGAGCGGCCTCAGCCGCCCCTCGACGACCGAGGCCGGCGGCATCGGACAACCAACCGCGCAACGAACTGGCCCCTTCCTCTCGCCAGAGCTCGGCCGCATCGAATCGAACCTGCACCTCGCAACTCAGCGCCGACAGCCGATCGACCGCCACCCGCAGCCGAAGCAGCGCCGTACCGTCGGCCGGCACCTGGCACGAGGCCAGCTGGTCAACCGTCGATTCGAGTTCGGCAACGAGTACTTCGAACATGTGTTCGAGTCTAGGGAATGGCCTCCCCGCAAGGAATAGGTCATTCGGCTCAACTGCGGCGTGCGGAAGGGTGACGCCGGGCGAGACGACCCCCCGGCTACTCGAACTTCGCGCCGATCATCCGCAACAGACCCACCACGTCCTCGGGTTGATCGGGCGTCGTGGCACCGGGGACCCAACGCACGGGACCCTGTTGTCCGGTGAAGGCGAACGATCCGTCAGTCTCGTATCGCTCCCACCACACCGGCGAGCGCGGATCGCGACCCACCGAGATGCCCTCGAACGGCGACATCGCATACAACAACGGCACGTCGGGATGATCGTCGATCTCCACCCCGTCGACGATCATCGACAGCCGCCAACGACCACCGGCGATCGCGTCGAACGCGCACTCGATCAGATGGTCCCCCGGCGCCAACGACTCGCCACTGACGAAGGTCATCGTTCCGCGACCATCGTTGAAGACGAGCGTGGGCACTTCACCCTCGAGAATGCACAGGCTGTAGCCGCCGCTCTGGTCGCCGTGCGCGGCCAACGTGCCCCGCACGCCGAGCGCAATCGTGACCGGTGCCTCCATGCGGAACGAACGTCGCCAGATCAACTGCGCGGAACGCCATCGTTCGAGCGTGGGCGTTCCCGGCCGGACCGACAACGGTTCGGCGTACACCTCATTGCGAGGCGGACGAAGCACGTACTTCAATCCGGTGCCCTCATCGAGCGGATAGATCCATCCCTCACGCGCACCGCGCTCCCATCCGGCGATTAATTCGGCGAGTCGCTCGGGTTCGACCGACGACAGATCGTTCAACTGCGTCGGATCGTTGATGACGTCGTACAACTCCCATTCGCTCTCGGCGAACGGCGTGAATGGTTGATGAAGCGTCACGATCTCCCACCCATCGCGGTAGAAGCCGCGGTGTCCGATCATCTCGTAGATCGCTTCGGTACGTTGAGCAGGCGCCGTGGCCGAGTCCAACGTCGGCGCCATGCTCACCCCCGTCATCGCCTTCACCTCGTGACCATTGCGCTCCGACAGCGGCTGCAGTCC
>CAZMJK010000134.1:0-5630 GCA_964566555.1 uncultured Bifidobacterium sp.
TGTCGCCGGGCTTGACCTCGGCGGCATAGACCGAGGAACCCCAACCGGTCGTGGCGCCACAACCGAGCAGCACCACCTTGTCAAGCGGAAGATCGGGAAGCACCTTCACCGCCGACCATTCATGGACGACCGAGTGCGTCGCAAACGTACCGAGACCGGCCATGATGAGCGCATCGACGGTCTCGCCGTCTCTGTTCTTCACGTGGATTCGCGACGTCCCGTCGAGCATGTACCCCGTCATGACCTGGGCCCCGTTGTCGCAGAGATTCGAATGACCCTCAGCGCAGGACTGACACTGCCCACACACGGCCACGAACGAGTACACGATGTGATCGCCGACGGCGAAGTTCTTCACGTCGGGCCCCACCGCTTCGACGATGCCGGCGCCTTCGTGCCCGGCGATCCACGGGTACCCGCCATGGGGCATGTCGCCGGTGAGGAAATGCTCATCGGAATGGCACAGTCCCGACGCGACGTTGCGTACGAGAAGTTCGGAACCTTGCGGTGCATCGATCTCGATGTCCTCCAACGACCATTCGGTGTCGGTCGGACCCCACAACATTGCCGCACGTGCCTTCATCGGATTCCCTCTCTCGTCGGCTCCACCCCAGTTCGGAGCACAGCCTGAACCCTACGCGATCGATTGACGTCGAGTCCGGTGGATCAGGTCGCCATCTTCTGGGTGAGGGTGATCCGGTCGAACATCCCCGGGTGTTCGACGGCGACGTCGACGCTGAGGTTCATGTAGCCGTTGAGAATGTCCTGATCGGTCATCGTCGAACCGAGTCCGCAGGACACCGAGTAGGCGTCGGCGGCAGAACTGCCTTGGAGCGCCCCCTCGGCGAAGAGTGTTTGAAGATAGGACGACGTCGCCGATGAGACTGCGCTCCAGGTCGTGGCGTCATTGGCAGCGAATATGTACCCGACCATGCCGTTTGTGATCGTCTGTTGGATGGTGTCGAGGGTGCGCTTGACCGAAAGCCACGAATCCATCCCGCTGAGAAGCCGGTCCGACATCACGGCGGTGCCGCGACTTGGGAAGTACATCAGTGGATCGAACCCAGCGACCGTGAGCTCGCCGGCCTGCGATCGGTTAACTGCGAACTGCGGTCGCTGCGCGGGGAATGTGTTGGCGAATCCATTGGGAGCATTCCAGAACCCTTCGTCCTGATCGGTCTGTGCAATGACTCCGGCAAATGACGGGGAAACGGGAACTGTTGTGCCCCCAATCTCAACCAGATTCGAGGCGAACAACATCATTGAATCGGCGAATGCAGCAGCAGCACTTCTCAGTTGCGAACCAAGAGACGTGAGCGGCGCGAGCGAACCGCCGGCCGCCTGCGCTTCCGCGACAGTGGTCGATGGTGGATCGATGAGGGCGAGGGCGAACGCCTCGGATGCTCGTTGCCCCATCATCTGGGCCACCGACAACCAGTCCGAGCCCGACAGGGAGAAGAGGTCAGCGGAAACCACCAGGTCCGCACCCTGGGGAACCCCGGCTCCGAGCGCCGCGATGATCGACGCGGCAGTCGTGCCGCTCGATCCCTTGATGTACGCCCCGACACCACCATTGCTGAAGAACTGCTCGACCGCGGTGGACAAGGTCGGGGACGAGTTGGGGACCAGCGTCTGGAAGTCGCTCAACGACTCGACCAACACCGGCGCAGCCTCGGACTTCGGGCCGACGCCGATGATCACCGGCACGCCGGTGGCGACCTGGACGAACGATTCCCCGAATCCGGCGATTTCATCGATGTAGACACCGGGAGTGGACCGATCGAGGTACGTCGATCGCTGGGAGCGGATCGTCGTGGTCGTCGTGCCCGACGGGATCGTGGTGAACGACGCCGGCCCCTTCGTCGTCGTGGTCGATTTCAGCTGCGTGATGGTCGTGGATTCCTCCGCCGCACCGGCCTGGGACCCGAGGCCGAGTTGGGTTGTCACCGACCCTGCGATCACTGCCAGCGCCATGAGTGAGCCGATGACGACAGTTCGAAGGGGGCGCCTCATGACGCGTTCCTCGCTGCCGCTGCGGCGAGATCACGATGGATCGTGGGCGACAACGTCACCGGCAACGACTGCTGCACTTGGATGACTCGACCCTTCACGTCCATGAGAACGACACCGAAGTCACCGAATTCCACCGAGTTCGTCGCCCCGGCGATCTCGATCGGCGCTGCGGCACCGAACGATGCCGCAGCGTCAGACTCACGACCTGAGAACTCCGTCTTCGAGTCGGGCACCACGACGACACTCACCTCGCCTTGACGATCATTCGCCACCCACACGCACCCTTGGTCGTTGGCGGTATCGACCGACCGACCCTCAGCGAAGGAGAGGCCGGTCAGCTCGGTGAGTTGTGCCGGCGACAGCAACGAACAGGCTGCCGGCTGCGTGTTCGACGATGATCCGCACGCTGGCAAAAGCAGCGCGACCACACCGATCGCAAAGACAGAGACGCGACGAAGATGCACGGCGGCACGCTAACACCGCGCCACCGTGCACCAACCCGCAGGTGGGGTTCAGCTCGGCCGACGAACCGTGAGGCTCTTGCAGTTGTCGTACATGATCAACTGCTGATCCTCGGGCGAGAATCCCGCCTCGGTGAGATCGGTGATGAACGTGAAGGGATCGGCCAAACCTTCGGTATGCGGCCAATCGGAACCCATCATCAGTCGGTCCGAACCGAGCGTGTCACGGATTAGATCGAGGTCGTCCTCGTAGAACGGCGACACCCAGACGTTGCTCTTGAACTGCTCGACAGGATGGTTCTTGAACATCGCCGGCGACTGCCCATAGATCTTGCCCAAGCGCTTCAGCAGCGGACGCACCCAGTTCGCGCCGGTCTCGACCGTGGCGAAACGAATGTTCGGGAACCGATCCATGAGTCCGTGGAGGATGAGGGCCGCGAACGTATCGGCGACGGCATCGTGCGACAGCGCCTGACGGAGCGGCTCGAACTTGTGCGCCTCCATCTCCGACTTCTCACCCCACATCGTGATGAGGTCGTAGTAGGCGTTGGCACCACCGTGGTACACGATCGTGACGCCTGCCTCTTGCACTCGCGCCCAGAACGGATCGAACCGCGGGTCGGCGGGCGACTTCATTCCTTCATCAGTGCGAACAGGACCGGTGCCCACGAGCACGACACGAGCGTCGCGCTCGAGGGCCCATTCGAGTTCGGCCACCGCGTTGTCGATATCGGAGAGCACGATGTACGGCGTCGAGAAGATCCGTTCCTCGTAGGCGAAGCCCCAGTCCTCTTCCAACCAACGGTTGAAAGCTCGGAACGCAGCCTGCGCCGCAGGAAGGTCACCGCTGAGGGCCTGTTCCATGCCGACGGCGAGAGTGGGGAAGAACAACGCTCCATCGATGTTGAGACTGTCCATCGTCTTGAGGCGGATCTCGCGGTCGCGATACGACGGATCACAGGGAAGCAACTCGCCGAACAGATCCTTGACGCTGTCGCCCTTGGGGTTGTTGCCACGGAAGTAGTCCTCGAGACTTCCCGGTGCCGACAGCATGTCGAACGTCGGATTCGGAATGAACCGATTGATCTTGCCGCCGACGAGCAACATCTGGCGTCCGTTGACCTCCGCCCACTGCATGCATCGATGCCGGAACTCCGGTTCGATGTAACGAGTGAACGCATCGAGCGGCTCGTAATAGTGATTGTCGGCGTCGAACACCTTGGTGATCTCGGTCATCGTTCCCCCTCGGATTTCCTGCCCCGATTCCCCCGGAGCACTTCGCCTACGGTAGCCAACCTCAACCGGTTCTCACACATGAGGTGAGTCATGGCCGTTCCCACCAACTTCCCCTCTGCTCCCCCCACCGACCACAGCGCGGATCTGACCCCGGCATGGCTCAGCGCAGCGCTGGGCATCGAGGTCGCCGAGGTGCAGGCGCAGAAGGTCGGCACGGGGCAGATGGGTCAGTCATGGCGACTCTCGGTGACCTACGCCGAGACCTCGACCGCGATGCCGCGATCGTTCGTGGCCAAGATGGCCGGCGGCGACCCGGAAACCCGAACGCTCATCGCCGACGGCTACCGCAGTGAAGCCCTCTGGTACACCTCGCTCGGAGCGACCGTCGACATCGCCATTCCCCGTTGTTGGTACGCCACGATCACCGATGACGCCGTGTCGTTCGTCTTGCTCCTCGACGACCTGGCGCCCGCCGAACCGGGGGCGCAACTCCCGGGGGCAACGGTCGAACAGGCCCACGTCGCCCTGCGCGAACTCGCCGGATTGCACGGTCCCCGTTGGGGCGATCCGACCCTCCACCACATCCCCGAACTCCGACCACCCTCCGATGAGGGCGCGGCGTTCCACGCGCAGATCTTCGCGGGTGCGGTTCCGCAATTCGTGGCGCAGTTCGGCGAGTGGATGTCGGCCGACGACATCGCCACCCTGGAGGATCTCTCGACATGGATCGGCGATTGGCTGACGTGTCGTCGCGATCAACTCACCCTCATCCACGGCGACTTCCGTCCCGACAATCTGATGATCTCCCCCGACGGCGCCCACATCACCACCCTTGATTGGCAGACCATCGGACTCGGTTTCGCCGGACGGGACCTCGGCTACTTCCTCGGACTCGGCGTCGACACGGCGCTGCGTCGCGCCCACGAGTCCGAACTCGTCGCCACTTACCACGAGGCCATCACGCGTCATGGCGTCGAGATCGCCCTCGAACAGTGTTTCGACGACTACCGCCTGGGAACACCCCAAGGACCACTTGTCACGGTGCTCGGCGCGGTCTACGCCACCGCCACACCGACCGACGCGTCGAACGCGATGTTCTCCTCGATGGTCACTCGATCCTGCGCCGCGATCCGCGATCTCGATCCACGATCGCTGCTCTGACAGCAGAACAGCACATCATCGTGAACGGTGAAGGGCGGCCCGAGGGCCGCCCTTCACCGGACTGTCAGAACCTTCGAGCGGACTACGCCTGCAGGAAGTTGATCCCGGTCGGCGCAACCTGGAAGACCTCGGATGCGAAACGGCCGCCGAGTTTGGTGGCGTCCCACTTCTTGTTGCCACTTTCGATCGTGACCCGCTCGCGCCAACCCTGCATCCAGATGATCTTGTCGTAGAGCGCACGAATGACCTGACCGTTGACATAGGCGGCCTGATCACTGGCCAGCCACGCCACGAGCGGCGAGGAGTTCGCGGGATCCATCGGATGGAAGTCGTCATCGGCGATGGCATCGGGCTCGAATGCTTCGCCAGCACCGGGCATCGTCGCCGTGATTCGCGTGAGGCCTGCGGGCCCGATGCAGTTGACGGTGGTGCCGATCGACGCCAGCTCCTGTGCCAGCGTCAGGGTCAAACCGGCGATGGCGGCCTTGGCGGTCGCGTAGTTGGTCTGACCGAAGTTTCCGCCGAGACCGGCGCCCGAGGTCGTGTTGATGATGCGTCCGGCACGCGGTGTGCCGGCTTTGGACTGCTCACGGAAGTACTTGGCGGCAAAGTGACTGACCGACCAGGTGCCGCGAACGTGCACCGCCATGACCGCATCCCAGTCCTCGACGGGCATATTCCAGATCGCGGCGTCGCGAACGATGCCGGCGTTGTTCACGACGATGTCGAGCCCACCGAAGGTGTCGATGGCCTGCTTGACCA
>CAZMJK010000135.1:0-1792 GCA_964566555.1 uncultured Bifidobacterium sp.
AGTGGTGCTCACCGAACCAGCAGTACTTCCAGTTGTGCTTGTCGGCGAAGATCGCATACTCCGCTTCGCGCATGTACGACAGGTGCTGCTTGTTCGTGTCGTGGGCGGACGGTCCGGGGATGTACCCGTTGAGGAAGATGGCAAATTCCATCGTGGCTCCTATCGATCAGTCCCTACCGTGCGGGAACAGAATGCAATCGGTGTTCCGATGGTCCCCCCTCAGAACCTGCTCAGTGTGGCACAGCCCACGTGAGAGGGGGAGCCGCGACGAGGCTCAGATGGGCTCGTAGATCTCGTACACGAGTTGTCCGCCCTCACCGACCGAGCCCCGACCGAAGAGATGGAGTGCATTGAGCCAGCGGTAGCGCTCGTCACCCGCCTCGAATTCCATTCCGACATAGACCGGGGCCTTGCCCATTCCGGTCGACCAATCGGCCCGACCCTTGTACGCGAGATAGATGGGAACCCCGTCATCGGTCTGCAGCGTCATCCGGATGTCGAATGTCCCGACGCCCTGGGCGTCGATCGCCAACCAGTCGGCGGCGGCGTGACCGACGAGACTGGCCTTGAGCCGTTCACCGTCGATTCGAGCCGAGCTGATCTCTTGCACGATCCGGGTCCCCGCGGGAGTTGCACCCAGCATGAAGAGGCCATCGGAAGCGACGGAGAGGTTCAAGGTGGCGAAGTGTCGAAGTTCCATGGCGCCGATTGTTCCACGCTCCGAGACCGCCCGAGACCGGGGACCGCAGAGCCCTGCCCCCACTGCCTGCCGAGAGGTCGATTCGTCCGGAGTCGCCGGGCGTGGGAGCGTGGAGGGAGACCAGATCGGTCGAGGAGAGCAGCACATGGACCAACCGACCGACACCTTCACCTTTTCCGACCTCGCCCTTCGACCTGAGGTGATCGAGGCACTCTCGAGTCTGGGCTACGAAGAGCCCACACCGATCCAGCGAGAGGCCATTCCCCCATTGATCGACGGGCATGATCTGCTCGGACAGGCGGCCACGGGGACGGGGAAGACCGCTGCGTTCGCGTTGCCCCTCCTCGAACACCTCGATCCGGACACACGATCGAAGCATCCGACGAGCCTCATCCTCGTACCGACCCGAGAGCTGGCGATGCAGGTGTCAGAGGCGGTGCACAAGTACGGACGTGCACTCGGAGCACGCGTGCTCCCGATCTACGGTGGCCAACCGATCGGACGACAGCTCCAAGCACTCAGCCGTGGCGTCGATGTCGTCGTGGCCACGCCGGGTCGAGCCGTCGACCACATCAAGCGGGGAACACTCCCGCTCCACGACATCGCAATGGTCGTACTCGACGAGGCCGACGAGATGCTCGACATGGGCTTTGCCGATGATCTCGACGAAATTCTGTCCGCTCTCCCCGAGGATCGACAGACGGTGCTGTTCTCGGCGACCATGCCGAAGCGGATCGAGACCCTTGCGCGCCGGCACCTTTCCGATCCGACCACCATTCGCATCGAAGCTCCCGTCGTTGCCCGAGGGGATGCTCCGAAGGTGCGCCAGCTCGCATTCGTCGTTCCTCGGTCGCATAAACCGGCGGCCCTCGGTCGAATTCTCGATGTCGAGGCACCGACCGCGGCGATCGTCTTCTGTCGGACTCGCAACGAGGTCGACCAACTGACCGAGACTTTGAATGGTCGCGGCTATCGCGCCGAAGCCCTCCACGGCGGGATGAACCAAGAGGGTCGCGATCTAGTGATGGGGCGCGTCCGTGCCGGAAGCGCCGCTCTCCTCATCGCAACCGATGTCGCTGCTCAAGGTCTCGA
>CAZMJK010000135.1:1810-5522 GCA_964566555.1 uncultured Bifidobacterium sp.
CGTACGTGCACCGCATCGGTCGAGTCGGTCGCGCCGGACGCGAGGGAGTCGCCATCACGCTTGCCGAACCTCGCGAACATCGCCTTCTCGACAACATCCAACGGGTGACCGGTGATCGGATCGCGATCGAGAAGGTGCCGACGATCTCGGATCTCCGTAACCGTCGGATGGAAATCACCCTCGACACACTTCGCGAAGCCCTCGGCGACGATGATCTCGATCGCTACCGGGCGATCGTCGAATCGTTGACCGAAGACGTCGACCTGTTCGATGTCGCCCTCGCTGCAGTCAAACTCACGCATGAGAGCCTGTCCGGCGCCGAGGATGACATCGAGATCCCCGAGGTCGAGATCCGTCGTCCCAAAGGCGGGAAATCCGACAAGCGGGAACGTCAGGATCGAGACCCGGGTGACGGTCGGGGCAAGAAGGGGAAGAAGGACAAGAGTCGATCTATTGGCGTCGACTCCACGAGGCTCTACTTCCCCATCGGTCGATCGTCGCGAATCCGTCCGGGCGATCTCGTTGGCGCGATCACCGGCGAGACAGGACTTTCCGGCAAGCAGATCGGTTCCATCGAGATCGCAGAGAAGTTCTCCCTCGTCGAGGTCCCCGAAAAATCCGCCGACGAGATCATCCGAGCGATGAAGAAGACCACGCTGAAGGGCAGGAAGGTCGTTCCTCGCCGAGAGCGGTTCGAACGTTTCGAGCGTTGAGTCTCGATACCTCAGCCTTACGATGAACCCATGAGCGACATCATTCTGCAAACGGTGCCACTCGGATTGCACTGGCCGACCCTCGATCCGTTCCTGTTCTGTGCACACCACGACGACCGCTACCCACCGGGCAACGACCATCTCGGCCCCGACGCGTCGCTTGCCGGTCGCAACATCGGCATGGACTTCGAAGGGATCGACGGCTGGCGCATGTACCACGGCACCGTCGTCCCTGGTTTCCCTCAGCATCCCCACCGAGGCTTCGAGACCATCACCTACGTTCGCGAAGGTATCTGTGATCATGCCGATTCACTTGGCGCCACCGCCCGCTTCGGAGAGGGGGACGTCCAGTGGCTCACTGCTGGAGCCGGAATCGTGCACTCTGAAATGCTTCCGCTTCGCCAACGCGATCGCGCCAACCCACTTGAGTTGTTCCAGATCTGGTTGAACCTTCCTGGCACCGACAAGATGTCCGACCCTCACTTCACGATGTTCTGGTCCGAGGACATCCCCCGGTTCCGTCATGTCGATGAGAGCGGTCGCGCCGTCGACGTCGTCGTGATCGCCGGATCGTTCGGTGTCGTCACCGCGCTCTCCCCACCGCCGGCTTCTTGGGCCTCTCGACGCGATGCCGATGTCGCGGTCTGGCACCTTCACTTCGATGCGTGTACATCGATCGAACTCCCTCCAGCATTGTCGGCAGAGACCCTTCGCACTCTCTATGTCTTCGATGGTGATGGCGTCACGATCGGTTCAAGTCGGTTGGACCGCGACACCGGCTCGGTGCTGCGCTCCGACCTTCCCATCAGGGTCGACTCGGACCGGGGCGCGGAGTGCCTGGTACTCCAGGGCAGACCCATCGGGGAACCGGTGGCCCAACAGGGCCCATTCGTCATGAACGATGAGGCCGGACTCCGAGGGGCCTTCCTCGACTACCAACGCACCGGTTTCGGAGGTTGGCCTTGGCCCGTCGATGGCCCTGTCCACGACCGCGATCGTGGACGTTTCGCGCTGCATCCCGATGGGCGAATGGAGACACCCGGAGCGACCGACATCCGATCGCGATGACGCGTTAGCGTTCTGCCCACGTTGAGCCGTACCGGGGGGGCCATGGCACACGACACCCGAGATGACATCGATCTCCTTGACGGAGGCTGGTACGCGCAGCAGCCCTATGAGCAGTGGGCCTGGATGCGTGAACACGCCCCGGTGTACTGGGATGCCGCGAACCAGGTGTGGGGAATCACGCGCTACGACGACGTCCTTGCGATCGAGAAGGATCCGAAGACGTTCTCGTCGATGACGGCGCCCCGTCCCCATGGCGAGCCGCTCCCCATGATGATCTCGATGGACAACCCGGAGCATCAGCGTCGACGATCGCTGGTCAATCGGGGCTTCACCCCGAAGAAGGTGCAGGCCCACGCGGACACGATCCGCGCGATCTGCAGCAAATTGATCGACGACGTTCAGGCGAAGGGCGAATGCGATTTCGTCTGGGATCTCGCCGCTCCCCTCCCGCTCCTCCTGATCGCAGACATGCTCGGTTTCGAACCCAGCGCCTACGACGATCTTCTCCGGTGGTCCGACGACATGATCCGCGGCACGACCGGAACTCCGACGCCAGAGGTCCAGTTGGCGGCGATGAACGCCGGCATCGAGTTTCGCGAGTACCAGCTCGGCGTCATCGCCGATCGTCGATCGCGACCACCCCAGGAGGACCTGATCAGCGCACTGGTCCATGCCGAGATCGACGGACATCGACTCGACGATGAATCGATCGTGAGCGAAACCCTCCTCATCCTCATCGGTGGAGACGAGACCAGCCGACACGTGATGACCTGCGGCATGCTCGCCCTTCTCGAGTTTCCCGAGCAGCGCGAACTCCTCGCGGCCCATCCCGAGTTCATCGAATCCGGCGTCGAAGAACTCCTCCGGTGGGTGTCGCCGATCAAGAACATGGCGAGGACCGTCACCACCGAGGTCGAACTCCATGGCGAAGTCCTGCATCCAGGCGACCAGGTGATGCTCTTCTACCCTTCGGCCAACCGCGATGATCGGGTGTTCCGCGAACCCGACCGACTCGACGTACGTCGCGATCCGAATCCCCATCTGGCGTTCGGATTCGGCCCTCATTTCTGCCTCGGCGCCTCGTTGGCTCGCCTCGAACTGAAGATCATGTTCGAGGAGTTGCTCCGCCGGCTTCCCGATCTCACCCTCGCCACCGATGAACCGCTCCCATTCCGTTCCTCGAACTTCATCACAGGACCGGAATCGATGCCGGTCCGATTCACACCCGTCAACTGAAGGGATCCCCATGTCGTTTCCTGCCGAAGAGGTCCGAGCCGCCTACGAGAATTTCGTGGCCGTCGGTGACAGTGGTGATTGGAATGCGTGGGCGGACCTCCACACGGTCGACGGGGTCTGGGTCGAGCACCATCTCGGCACCTTCCGTGGCCGGGAGGAAATACGCCGGGCCATCGTGGACGTCATGGCGCAAGCGCCATCCACGATGGAGTTCCCCGTGGAATGGGTCGTGATCGATGGCAACCGGGTCGTGTACTACCCGTGGCAGGTACTTCCCCACCCCACCGGCGGCGAGCCGTTCCGCTTCAGTTGCATCACCATCCTGGAATACGCCGGGGACGGACAGTTCTCGTATCAGGAGGACGTCTATAACCCTCAGGAAGGCGAACGAGCCTTCGGTCAGTGGATCGCGGCTGGCGGGCGGCTTCCCGGATCATGATCCATCGACGGCGAGCGTGATCCCCGAGGCCAGTGCCGCGTCTCGGTACCACTGCGCCAACGAATCAACCGTTTCATGGGCATTCAGGCCACTCGGATTGGGAAGGATCCACAATTCGGCGCCCTCGAATGGATCGACCGATCTCCCGATACCCACCTTGGCGTTCCCGAACGCCTGCCGGTAGGCGGTGACGCCGAGAATGGCCACGACTCGTGGCGATGTTCGTTGAACGAGTTCGCGTAGCGAACGCCCTCCT
>CAZMJK010000136.1:0-5519 GCA_964566555.1 uncultured Bifidobacterium sp.
AGTCCACGAGTGTCGCGACCGGCCGATCCCGCTTCGCGACGGAAACACGCCGTCTGCGCCACGAGGCGCATCGGAAGATCGGCGCCACGCAGGATCTCGTCACGAGCCAGCGATGTGAGAGGAACCTCCGCAGTGGGAATGGCCCACAGATCGTCCCGTTCCAGGTGATACGCGTCGTCGATGAACTTGGGGAGGTGGCCAGTACTCACCATCGTGTCGGTGAGCACCACGGTTGGCGGACGAACCTCTTCGAATGCGTCGGCGTTCCGATCCAGCGCAACCTGACACAACGCTCGCGACAAGGTCGCACCCTGACCTCGAAACATCGTGAACATCGCCCCCGACATCTTCACCGCTCGTTCGAGGTCGAGGATGCCGAGTTCGGTGCCGATGTCCCAGTGGGGAACCCGTTGATGGGCCGCCCACGCCGACGGGTCGTCGCCGACGCCGACGCGCTTGATCTCCACGTTGTCGGCTTCGCCCGCACCATCGGGACAATCGGGTGATGGGAGGTTCGGAATGTGGAGGAGGAGGGTCCGGATCTGGGCAGCAACATCATCGGCCGCCGCTGCGACTTCGCGTTCACGCTCTCCGAGTTCCCGGCTGCGTTCCTGCAGTTCCTCCGCACCCGTCACGTCACCATCGCGACGGCGCTGCCCGACCTCTTTCGAGAGGGCATTGACCTGCGCTCGCAGATCGTCGCGCTCGGCGGAGATCCGGCGACTCTCCTCGTCGAGTTCGGCGACGCGAGCGAGGTCGCGCAACGCGCCCTCGTCTCCGCGCCGCGCCAACGAGGCCCTCACGGCGGCATAGTCGGAACGGATTCGGCGTACGTCGATCACAGTGCTGAACCGTAGTCGTCGGCCCGGTAGCGTCAGATCGTGGTTTCTCCCGAGTCCCCGCCGGCGATCGACGTCTCCGACCTGACCATTCGCTACGGCGATCGAGTGGCCGTCGACGCATTGTCGTTCCAGGCCCGATCGGGCGAGATCACCGCTCTCCTCGGGCCGAACGGCGCCGGCAAGACCTCGACAGTCGAGACGCTCGAGGGCTACCGACGACCCTCGTCGGGTTCGGTGAGGGTGCTCGGCCTGGATCCGCTCAGCGAGCATCGGCAATTGGTGGCTCGCATCGGGGTGATGCTGCAATCGGGCGGGGTCGCCACCGGTATGCGTCCTGCCGAGGCGCTGCGGCTCTACGCGTCCTACTACGAAGATCCGCTCGATCCCGACGATCTCCTCGAAATGGTCGGACTCCAGCGTCACCGCTCGTCGACCTGGCGCTCCCTCTCCGGCGGCGAACAGCAACGACTCTCGCTGGCCCTCGCACTCATCGGCCGCCCCGAGGTCGCGTTCCTCGACGAACCGACCGCGGGAATCGATCCCACCGGTCGGCACCTCATCCGGCGCATCATCTCCGACCTGCGCGATCGCGGGGTGGCGGTGTTGCTCACCACCCACGATCTCGAGGAAGCGGAGAAGCTCGCCGACCACGTCGTCATCATCGATCACGGCGTCGTGCTCGCCGATGGAACACCGGCGGAACTCATGCGCGCCGCCCAGGGCGACGAGGTGCGATTCGGCGCACCCCCCGGACTCGATGTGCAAGCGCTCGGCGATCGACTCAGCGCCACCGTGACCGAGGCATCACCGGGCGAATACGTCGTCGCGGCCGACGCCTCCCCCGCAATGGTGGCAGCGATCACCGCATGGCTGGCCGAACGCGACCTCCCATTGGCCGATCTCCGCGCCGGACGACATCGCCTCGAGGACGTCTTCCTTCGCCTCACCGCGGAGTCCCCCCCGACGACGCTGACCTCCGAGACCACACGATCGAGGAGGGCACGCCGATGAAGGCACTCCTCGCCCAAACCCGTTCGGAACTCACACTCAGTCTTCGCAACGGCGAGCAACTCCTCGTCAACATCGCCATCCCCCTGCTTCTGCTCGTCTTCTTCTCCTCGGTGAGCGTGCTCCCCATCCCAGACGGTGTGACCGAGCGAGTCGACTTCCTCGCGCCGGGAATCATCGCTCTCGCCGTGATGTCGAACGCACTGGTCGCCCTTGCCATCGGCACCGGCTTCGAGCGGCACTACAAGGTGCTCAAGCGCCTCGGGGCGACACCTCTCGGTCGCGGCCGATGGGTGTTGGCCAAGATCGGCATGGTGAAACTCCTGCTGATCCTGCAGATCGCGATCATCGTCGTGGCCGCGTTCCTCTTGGGATGGCAGCCCGGGGGAACGCCGTGGCTCGCCATTCCGGCGGTCATCCTCGGCGCGTTCGCCTTCGGTGGCATCGGCCTCCTCATGGCCGGCACCTTGCGGGGCACGGTGACACTCGCGCTCTCCAACGGTCTCTACCTCGTCCTGCTGCTCATGGGCGGAATGATCATCCCCTTCAGCGAGATGCCCGGAGCGCTCGGAACGATCGGGGAGCTGCTGCCTTCGGGCGCGCTCAGTCAGGTGCTGCAGAGTGCCCTTCGCGATGGCGCGGGAGCGGCGGGCTCGGCATGGATCGTGCTCACGGTGTGGGCGATCATCGCCCCACTCGCCGCCGTGAAGTTCTTCCGCTGGGAATGACTCAGTCGGTGGCGTCGACGCCGGTGGTCTTGAGGGGAGCACCGTCGAGACCACCGCGTTCGCCCGCTTCCCATTCGAGGATCTCGCGTTCGGTCATGTAGAGACCTTCACGGTCCGCCGCATGGTGACGGGCGGCCCAACGGAAGAACAGGACGGCGATGATGGCCCACAAGTAGGCCGCTTCAATGACCTTCATGATCAGACCAGCGGCGGCCTGATCATCCATCACCGTGATTCCCCACAGACGAACGGGTTGGTCGTAGGCCGAGTACACCGGCGTATGCGACAACCACAACCAGGCCGCCGGAAGTGTGGGCAGGATCGACTGCGCGAACAGGTACACCATCTGTCCCGGGATGCTGAGGCGCAGTTCGGGCCATGGACCGCAAACGGGTAGCCACATGATCAGCGCGGTGACCACGAAGATCACATGCGCGGTGAAATGGAACGGACCGTTCGACACCGAGGTGTTGACGAACGGTGCCCAGTGACTCAAGAGGTTGTACCCGTTGAAGAGTGCGAACGCGAGGATCGGCGTGGCCAACACCTTCACCACTCGCCATAGGCGACCGCCCGAATTCACAAACAGTTCCGCCAACCACGTCGGACACGACAGCAGGAACAGGGGCGGTACGACCATCGTCAGCACCAAGTGTTGGAACATGTGCCCCGAGTAGAGCCGCTGTTCGGCGATGTCGTGCAGTGGCCAGGTCGATGCCGCGGCCATGCACGCGAGCGCCAGCCAGAACGAGGTCACCTGCCGGCGACTGACGACCGGAGTACCCGGATCGACCACTTTCGGTCCGATCACCTTGGCGACGTAGAGACCGCCGCAGGCGATCGCCACGAGCAGACCCCAGACCTCCCAATGGGCGGTGAAGGAGGGGAACGCCGCGAGCATGACCTCAATCCTTATCGGTCAATGCACCCCTGGCCCAGTCGGGCACTGTGGGCTCAGTTGTGCTGGCCGTCGAACCAGATGCGGAACGTGGACAGCACCGCGATGTACACCAGTACCGCGAGCACCAGACCCATGTAGAAGATGCGGGTCAGGATCGGCTTATCGAACTTCAGATGCATGAAGATGTAGACGATGGTGAAGAACTTCACCGCCATCAGGATCATCAATACCGGGATGAGGAGTTCGTCGGCCCACACCGGGAAATCGGGCGCGGCGTAGGTGAAGACCTCGATGATGGTGAGTACCGCCAGGAAGACGGCGGTGAGGACGTAGACCTTGTCGCGCGAATAGTCCTTGACGGCACCATCGAGGACCGTGGTGGGTACGTTGTCGTGAGAAGTGATGGTCATGTGCTGCTCCTCGATCAGGTTGGGATGAGGTACACGACGGCGAAGATGACGACCCAAACGACATCAACGAAGTGCCAGTACAAACCGACGATCTCGACGGTCTCGGACTTGTGTTCCGGGATCTTGCCGCGGAGCGACAACAACACGAGCGACACCAGCATGATCACGCCGACGGTGACGTGGATGCCGTGGAAACCCGTGAGCGTGTAGAACGCCGAGCTGAAGCGGCTGGTGGTGAACCCCAGCCCCTCGCGAACGAACACGGTGAACTCGTAGACCTGACCGGCGAGGAAGGTCGCGCCGAGCGCTGCCGTGGCACCGATCCAGACGCGCATGCGCTGATGCTCACCGCGTTCGATGGCGGAGACGGCCAGCACCATGGTGAGTGACGACATGAGCAACACGAACGACGAGGTCGATGTGAACGGGATGTCGAAGATCTCGTGCGGGGTCGGGCCCTCGAGCGGACGCTTGTAGAGCAGGTACGTGGTGATCAGGCCGCCGAACAACAGGCACTCGGAGGCGAGGAAGAGCCACATGCCCAACTTGGTGTTGGAGATGCCGGTGTTGGTGTCGTGCTCGATGTGCGCATGCGCCTGATGCGCGTCGGCACTCGCGATCGTCGGACGGGAGGTGATGGTCTCAGCCAACGGTCTCGGCCTCCTTCACCGCGTCGGTCACTTCGGGCACGGCGGTCTCGCCGCCACCGGACGCATGATCGTCCGATCCGTGATCGTCATGGGCCAGATCGGGATCGTCCGGCGGGTCCATGACCCAGCCGTAGATCGCAGCGACGACGATGAAGACGAACACGAGCGCCCGCCACAGACTGAAGATCATGCCGTAGGCCACGATCGGCAGACCGAAGGCGAGCACGATCGGCCAGTACGACGGAGAGGGCAGATGGATGCCCTTGCCATCGGTGCGGGGCTGGGTGACCTCGGCGGTGGAGGCGATGCGGACGAGCTTGCCGTCCTTGGTCTCGCCGTACTTGCGGTACCAGAAGTCGTCGACGCGAGTCACCGTCGGGATCGGATCGAAGTTGTAGACCGGGGTCGGCGACGGCACCATCCACTCGATGGTGCGACTGTCCCACGGATCGGGACCGACCGGCGGAAGGTTCTTGGCCTTGGCCTTGCTGTAGAAGATGTTGAAGAGGAAGAGCGCAACGCTCGATGCGAGCAGGAACGCACCGATAGTGGCCACCTTGTTCCAGAAGTCGAAGCCGTAGCCGGGGTCGTAGGTGTAGATACGACGGCTCATGCCCTGAAGTCCGAGAACATGCATGGGCGCAAAGGTGAGATTGAACCCGAGGAGCATGAGCCAGAAGTTGGCCTTCCCGAGACTCTCGTTGAGCATGTACCCGAACGCCTTCGGCCAGTAGAAGTAGAACGCGCCGACGAATCCGAAGAACGCACCACCGAAGAGGACGTAATGGAAGTGAGCGACGATGAAGTAGGTGTCGGTCTGCTGTGAATCCATCGGGGCGACCGAGTGCATGACACCGGAGAGACCACCGATGGTGAACATGGTGACGAGACCGATCGAGAAGAGCATCGGCGAACTGAAGCGCAACTTTCCGCCCCACATGGTGGCGGTCCAGTTGAGGATCTTCACGCCGGTCGGAACC
>CAZMJK010000137.1:0-5504 GCA_964566555.1 uncultured Bifidobacterium sp.
TTGCTGAACCCACAGAACTTGCACTTGAAGGTGCAGACGTTCGTGTAGTTGATGTTGCGGTTATGCACCCAGGTGACCGTGTCACCCACCACGTTCGATCGCAGCTCGTCAGCGAATTCGGTGACGGCCACGAAATTGGCGCCCCTGGCGGAGAACAGCGTGACGATCTCATCCACATCGACGGTCTGACCCAAACGCACACCCTCGATGACCTCGGCCACCGCTCCGCTGGCCCGGCCGACCGCCGGGACATAGGTGGGTGGGGAGATTCGCGATCCAGCGCTCCAAATGGTCGAGCGCGGACCGATCTGCAGCACCTCGACACCGTCGTCGACCTGTTCCGGGGAGGCAGGGGTGAGCGACTGCACGAACACGGCACCGGAATCGTCACGGGCAAGACCGTCGGCATCGGAGCGGTCCATCACTGCGAATCGAAGACCCTCGTCGATCCAGCGCTGCTCATCCCTGACGAACTCAGGATGCACCGTCAATCGCGGGGCGAGCGCGAAGCCCTTCGCTTCGGTCACGCCGCTCAGGATCTCGAGATCGGGCCACGGTCGCTCGGGATTCACATGATCGGCGGTCACCGGTGAGACGCCGCCCCAATCATCGATACCCGCATCGAGGAGCACTCCGAAGTCGTCGGACAGGTTCGGAGGGGCCTGCAGGTGGATCTCGGGAGGAAGGATCACTCGCGCAAGAGCGATCGCGTCGAGATAGACCTCATCGGGACACGGTGGCGACAGGTGCATCGCCGTGCCGGCCTTCGGCAGGAAGTTCTGGACGATGACTTCCTGGACGTGGCCGTGTCGACGATGGGAATCGGCGATTGCCGTGAGCGCGGCGATGCGATCTTCGCGGTTCTCTCCGATTCCGACGAGGATTCCAGTGGTGAACGGGATCGAAAGCTCACCCGCCGCTTCCAGAGTGGCGAGGCGGCGTTCAGGCGTCTTGTCGGGAGCACCACGGTGGCAGTCGAGATCGGCGCGCAACGACTCGATCATGGCGCCCTGCGAGGGCGAGACGGCTCGCAACTTCAACAGGTCGCCGGCTGAGAGAGCGCCCGCATTGGCATGGGGAAGGAGCCCGGTCTCGTCGAGCACCAACTGCGCCATGGCCACGAGATAGTCGATCGTCGAGGCAAAGCCGTTCTCGGTCAGCCATTCACCCGCGACCGGATAGCGATCCTCCGGAGCCTCGCCGAGCGTGAAGAGCGCCTCATGGCAACCCACGCGCGCCCCGGCAACGGCCAATGCCCGTACTTGTGCAGGGGTGAGAAACGGCGATTCCAAACGAGCCGGAGGTTGGGCGAACGTGCAGTACCCGCAACGGTCCCGGCACAGCATCGTGAGCGGGATGAACACCTTGGGGGAGTAAGTGATCCTCGACCCGAAGGAACGATCGCGTATCGCTCTCGCCTCAGCCATGAGATCCTCGAGCGGTGCATCCAGCCGCGACATGTTCCGCACCCTATCGGTCCGATTCGGTACCCATCGCCATCGGATCGACGAGCCAGATCACGTCCTCACCGTCGATCCGTGTCGCCGGCGCGCTTCGATCTCCGTCGAGGACCCGTTGGAACGCGGCGCGCTTGGTCTGGCCGGCCACGGTCACGATTGTCCGGCGACCGCGGGCGATCCCCTCGAAGGTGAAGGTCAGTCGATCGTAAGGATTGTTCCCGAGCGGATCGGTGTTCTGCACCACCAGTCGTCCGGTGGGGGCATCGAGTCCACGAGATTCAGGAAAAAGTGACGCGGTGTGCCCGTCTGGACCGAGACCCAAGTGGATCACATCGAGCGGAGGCGCCGAGCGAACGAGTTCCTCGTAGGTCTCCGCCGCATCGTCGATGTCGCATCGCATCGGATGCACTTCGTTGAACGCCCCGACTCTCGACAACAAGGCCTCATCGACGAGACGAAAATTCGAGTCGGTGTCGTCGAGGGGGACACACCGTTCATCCCCCCACCACCCGACGAAGGCGGACCAATCGATCGATCCGCCATGATCGGCGGCGAGTCGCTCGTAACAGGACCTCGCCGTTGAACCGCCGGAAAAAGCAAGCGAGAACAATCCTCTGCGCTGCTCTGCGACCGTCTCGGCGATCAGTTGTGAGAACGCCGCGGCGACGTCGTCGACGACGACGATGCGCCCGTTCACTTCAGTGTCTTCGCCTTCTCGGCGAGTGTGTCGAGCAGATCGTCGAACGACTTCGAGAACGACGCCACGCCCTCATCCTCGAGCTGCGCGGTCACATCGCTCAACGACAGTCCAAGACCGGCGAATGCGTCGAGAACCGCGTGTGCTGCGGGGAGATCGGCGTCAACGGTTCGCGCCAACGTCCCGTGGTCCTCGAAGTCCTCGAGAGTTGCTTCGGGGATGGTGTTCACCGTCTGGGGTCCGATGAGGGAGTCGACATACAGCGTGTCGGGGTAGTCCGGATTCTTGGTCGAGGTCGAGGCCCAGAGTGGCCGCTGCGGTCTTGCCCCTCGGGCCGCGAGCGACTCCCATCGAGGGCCACTGAACGTTTCCAGGAAGGCCTCGTACGCCAGTTGGGCGTTCGCCACGGCGACCTTGCCCTTGAGGGCGAGGGCATCGGGTGAGCCGAGGGCGTCGAGCCTCTTGTCCGCTTCGGAATCGACGCGACTGATGAAGAACGACGCGACCGAGGACACAGAGGACAGATCTCCGTCGCGCTGCTCGAGCCCAGAGAGGTAGGCCTCCATCACCTCGCGGTAACGCTCGAGCGAGAAGAGGAGGGTCACGTTGACGCTGACTCCCTCGGCGATCATCTGAGTGATCGCGGGCAGACCCTCGATCGTGCCGGGAATCTTGATGTACAGATTCGGCTGGTTGATGAGTGAGTGCAGGTGGCGCGCCGCGTCCGCCGTTCCTTGGGTATCGCGCGCGAGGAGAGGCGACACCTCGATCGAAACGTATCCATCGATTCCGTCGCTCGAGTCGTAGACCGGACGAAGGATCGTGAGGACGTTGCGAATGTCGGTGACCACAAGGTCCCAGTAGGCGTCGGTGACCGACGAGCCGCCGGCTAGAAGAGAGCGGAACTGCTTGTCGTAGGCATCGCCACCCGAGATCGCCTTCTGGAAGATGGTGGGGTTCGAGGTCACGCCCCGCACTCCGCGATCGACCCATCGCTGCATCTCACCGCTCTCGATCCAGTCCCGGCGAACGTTGTCGAGCCACGGACTCTGGTCCTGCTCGTTGTAGAGGTCAGTCAGTCGCGACATTGCGGTTCTCCGATTCAGCTGAGGACGAGACGAACATGTTCGATGACATTGTCGACGGTCATGCCGAACAGTTCCATGAGTTGAGGACCGGGGGCACTCGCGCCGTAGTGGTCGATGCCGACGCACGCATCGGCCCAGAGCGACCACCCGAAGGTCGAACCGGCTTCGACCGACACGCGCGGGATGCCATCACCCAGTACCTCGTGCTGGTAGTCGCCGTCCTGCTCCATGAACAGTTCCCAACTGGGCATCGAGACGACCCGAGCCGCGATGCCTTCGGTGGCGAGCTGCTCCGCCGACGCAACGCACAGCGACACCTCGGATCCTGTCCCGATCAGGACGACATCGGGATCGCCGGGCGTCTCCCGCAGCACGTACGCGCCGAGCTCGACGTCGGTCCGACCCGCCGTCCCCTCGAGAACGGGAAGGTTCTGCCGACTCAGCACGAGGGCAGTCGGGCCGCCCCGTTCTATGGCGATTCTCCACGCCTGTGCCGTCTCATTCGCGTCAGCGGGACGAATCACTCTGAGCTTCGGCATCGCTCTGAGCGAAGCGAGATGTTCGATCGGTTGATGCGTCGGTCCGTCTTCACCCACACCGACGGAGTCATGCGTCCACGAATAGATGACATGGAGATCGGACAGAGCGGCGAGACGAACCGGCGGTCGCATGTAGTCGGCGAAAACGAAGAATGTTCCACCAAACGGGAGAACGCCCCCGTGGGCTGCCATGCCATTCATCACCGAGCCCATCGCATGTTCACGGATCCCGAAGTGGATCTGACGACCCTCGCGGTTGAGCCGGGAGAACGGCACCCCTCCGTCGATCTCGACACCGCAGTTGCCCGTCAGGTCGGCGCCGCCGCCCATCAATCCCGGCACGTGGGGGAGGAGAGCATTGAGCACCTTCTTTCCCGCGGTGCGGGTGGCCACCGATTCACCCGGCGCCCAGACCGGAAGGGCGTCCTGCCACCCATCGAGTCCGCGCCCTTCGAGTGCGGCATCCAGTTCGGGACGCTTCTCCGTCCAGCCCTCGTACATCGAATACCAGGACTCACGCGCCGCGCGGCCGCGAACACCAGCGGCACGCATGTGCTCGACGACATCCTCCGGGCTCCAGAACGGCTCATCGGGAATTCCCATGATCGCCTTGGTGGCCGCGATCTCCTCGACCCCGAGTGGGTTGCCGTGGGCGTGGGCCGTGTCGGTGTATTTCGGCGATGGATAGCCGATGTGACTCCGGAGCACGATGAGCGACGGCTTCCCGTCGATGTCCTTCACTCGATTGATCGCCGCCTCGAGCGCGTCGATGTCCTCACCGATCTCGCCCACGTTCTCGACATGCCAGCCGTACGACCGGAAACGTTCGACGGCATCATCGGAGAGTGCCAACTCGGTCGGACCGTCGATCGAAATGTGATTGTCGTCGTAGATGGCCACCAACTTGCTCAAACCGAGATGCCCTGCGAGCGACGCGGCTTCGTGGGAGATTCCCTCCTCGAGGTCGCCATCACCACAGAGCACATAGGTGTGATGGTCAAACAGTTGCGGTCCGAATTGCGCTCGAAGTGCGTGTTCGGCCAGTGCCAGTCCGACGGCATTCGCCAGACCCTGACCGAGGGGACCGGTGGTGACCTCGATGCCGGGGGTGTGTCCTCGCTCCGGATGGCCGGCCGCCGGTGAACCGAACTGACGGAAGTTCTTGATGTCGTCGAGGGTGAGACCGAACCCAGTGAGGTAGAGCAAGGAGTATTCGAGGATGGAGGCATGACCACCGGAGAGCACGAATCGATCGCGGTTGGGCCATTCCGGACAACTCGCGTCGTACCGCATGATTCGAGTGAAGAGGGCGTAGGCGAGTGGCGCCAGGGCCATCGCCGTACCCGGATGGCCGGAGTTCGCCTTCTGGGGTGCGTCCATGGAGAACCCACGGATGACGTCAACGGTTCGGGCTTCGATTCTGCTGTCGGTCACGGCCGCACCTTAGTGGTGCGATGGACGGAAGATTGCTGCTCCGAGTGGGGCCGGGAGCAATCGCGCCGGTCCTGATGAACCCCCGATCACCGAGGTGACGTGAAGTCCGGCGAAGTGCGCCGTGCCCAGCGCTTCACACACGATCGCGAGATCGGCGACCCCAGAGTCTGCGACATCGTGAACGATCGGATCGGTGACGAACAGCAACGCTCCGACGGAGACAGTGCCGCCGAGCGCGTCGATGATCCCGGTTCCCGAGGTCGTGCGATCCTGCCTGTGGAATTCG
>CAZMJK010000138.1:0-5449 GCA_964566555.1 uncultured Bifidobacterium sp.
ATCCCCGCCCTCGTAGCTCAGGGGATAGAGCATTGGTTTCCTAAACCATGTGCGGAGGTTCGAGTCCTCCCGGGGGCACACCTACGACATTGACGACGCAGCGGCAACTCGCTGGGCCAACGTGCGCAACTGACGTCGCACCATGACCCCGTCACCCGGTCCGAGCAGAACTCGCTCGAGTACGACGCCTCCGGGCACACGGATTCGGGAGCGCATCCGTGTCACGAGCCGGGTGCCGGCACCGATCGGGCGCAACTCGTAGGCAAGGGTGAAACACAGCCGTCCATCCGATCGGCCCAACTGCAGCACGAATCCGTTCGGAGGTTCGACGATCGCCGCAGTGAACGACACTGGTCCACCCGGCACTCGTGCACCGGACTCGACGTCCTGCCACTCCGCATGAACGGTCGTGGCGCTTCGTCGACCCAGATTGTCGATCCAGTCGTAGCTGTACCAACCAGCGCGACCGAACCCCATCTGGCGGATCCACGGGAAGACCTCGGCTGGTGACGCAGCGATGGTGATGCATCGTGTTGCGACGGTGCGAGCGTCGGAGCACAGGTCGTCACCGACCACTGCACCGTCGATCTCATCGGCGGTGGCGCCCCAGTTCCCGAACAGCACAGGTGTTGAGGCTACCGAGGTCGCACCTCACTCAACAATGGGCAATTGGTTAGCTAGCGCTTCCAACGCCGCCCCATCTGCTGCAGCGCTCACCGCCGAGGAGTCAGGCGAACTCCGCCATGCGATACCGCACCAGATCGACGAGCAGGCCTCGATCGATTTCCCAATCGAAGGGGACGTTGAAGGTCTTCTTTCCGCATTTGTAACCGACGAGCCGATCGACGAAGGCGCCCATCACATCGGTGCCCCACGGGCCGATAGTGATGTGTTTGGTCTGGATACTCAATCCGAACACGTACCCCTCGGGGGCCTTGAGCATCGGCTGGTTCCACGCTGTCACCAACTCCAAACCCTTCACCCGCTTCTGGATGGTGGTGAAGATCTCACGCGCCGTGGCCGCACCGACCGGATCACAGGCATCGAAGTAGGCATCGGCGTCCTGATAGCGACGAGTCGTCGACGATCCGCGATGGGTCATCACCACCGCATTGGCATGCGCGCGACTGAAGCCGTGGCCCTCCTGTAGCAACGCCATCTGCGCCTCGTACTTGCTCTCGCCGCTCTTGGCCAGCAGATCGAGCCAGTACCGCACGGGCTGACCGTGCTTTTTCTCGATGGCGGGAAAGTGTTTGGAACGTTCGCCGGAACTCGAAGACATCGTTCGAGCGTACCCAGAGATTCAGTCTCGAATCGGAACGACGCCGAAGTAGTCGCGTGCCGCCTCAAGATTCATGTCTTTGTGCGCGAACAGATCGACGGTACCCATGACATCGACACGACACAACGACCCTCTTCGGAACGCATTCGCGAATCGTTCGATTGCTCCAGGGTCGCTGAGGGTGTCGGTGCGGGCGTTGCGGATCAACTTCATCTGCACGTGACGAATCGCTCCGTTCTGGAACAACCCGAGCGTGATGCCCAACAACACCAAACCGCGTGCGTCACCCATCGAGGCGGCGATGAACGCGAAGACGTCGAGTTCGCCCTCGGGATCGGTGCCGTAGCCGGTGAGAACGTGCATCCAGTCGTGGCGTGCGCCGAGTTCGTAGATGCCGTGCTTCTCGCCGGGGAAGGGAAACCCGTGCTCGACGTAGAAGTCCCCGACTGCACGTCCCCACGTACCCGGCGCGCAGTCAAGGAGCGCTTCCCACTTGAGGGCGAGTTTGCGGTCCTCGGCCAGTCCGACATAGGCAAGTTTCGAGCGGAGCAGTTCATGGAACCGACCATGGCGTGATTCCACGAGGGTTTCGTGCGTGTACCAACTGTGACGTTGAAGATCGAGATACATCGCCGCGATGTGATCGTTCGCCATCGCCCGAGCATCGGTGAGCATGCGCGTACTGAGGCGATGTTCCTTGGCGAAGGCCAACACCGTGGCCGCCACCTCGGGCCGCAATGGATGCTCCATCAATTCGAGGAGAGCGATGAGATGGACGGCTTGTTCCTTCACCTCGTCGTGAACCGACGCGAAGTGCACATCTGTCGCCGGTTCCAGTTCGGCGTAGTCGATCCCCCACAACATCTGCGAGAGATCCACGATCAGTTCCTGTTGGAGATCGTCGAGGCCACCAGTGGGGGCGAACGCCGCTCGCACCATCTGCAGACACACCGGCGCGTCGACTGCATCGGGGAAGATCATGCACCGACGCTATTCGACGAGTTCGCAAGCCGTCGGGCCACCGGGATGCCGATGGCGGTGATCACCGCCGACGCGATGAGCACGATACGGAGTCCCGCTTGTCCGGTCGTGCCGTCGAACTGCGTCATCACCGAGGTCGAGACGGCCACGGCCAATGCCAGACCGATCACCCGGATCATGCTCAACACGGCCGATGCCTCACCAGCATTGCGCGGCTCGATCTCGACCAGCGCCACCGATGTCGCCGCCGAATAAACGATGCCGTTGCCGAAGCCAGCGATGACCAATCCGGTGATGACGACGATGATCGGACCCTTCACCCCGGACACCACCAGCACCGCGGTACCCGCCGTCAACAACAACGAGCCCACTGCGAGGGCCGAGCGGCGACCGAAGTGGTTGATCCACGGGCCCGACAACGCACCGCCCAGCGCGAACGGCGCCGAGAACCCGAGGAAGATCCATCCGGTCTCGGCCACCGATGCACCGCGTAGGGACTGCAATGCGATGGGCACCAGCACCATGACGACACCCGATCCCCAGTTCGACACCGTCGCCACGGCGGTGCCGACTCGGAAGGAGAGATCATCTGCGATGGCCGGCAGCACCAACGGCTCATCGGCTCGTCGCATCCACCACAGCGCCACCAGCGCACCGAGACCCACGAGGATGGGAACGATGGTGCCGGGGTTCACCCACCCGCCGTTGGACACGTGCTGGACGCCACCGATCGTGCCGGCAATACCGACCATGAGCACGATGAGTGCACCGATCGGAAGCGATCGGGTTTCGTCGTGCGGGAGCGGTGGCACGAGAACGATGAGTGCGGCCAACGCGACGGCCAGGATGATGAGGTTCACTCCGAAGAATTCTCGCCACGACCAGACTGACGCGATGGCGGCGGCGATCAGCGGCCCCACCGCGCCACCGAGTCCACCGATGGCACCCCAGATGCCGACGGCGATGGGTTGACGCCGACGATCGAAGATCGCATCGATGGCTGCCAACGAGGTCGTGAAACAACACGCCGAGGCGATTCCCTGCAGGGCGCGCCCGGCCATCATCATCGGAAACGTCTCGGTGAACGCGCAGACGGCGGAGGCAACCCAGAACAGCGCCACGCCCCACAGCAGGAGCGGACGCGCCCCGAAACGATCAGCGGCGCGACCGATGAGGAGCAATGGCGCTGCGAACGCGACGCTCGCCACCGTCACGATCGCACCGGCTGCCGCCGTCGTCACATCGAGATCACGGCCGATATCGGCGAGCAGAACGACGACGCCATTCATGTCCACCGACAACGCCAGGATCGGGGCGCTCAACGCCACGAGCGTCAGCCACATCCGCACCGGACTCGTCGAGGGCGCGTCGATCGTCGTCATGGGACGAGCAGACCCAATGCCACCATCGCCCGCAGTTGCTGCGAGGGATCGAGCGCGCCGCCGAGCCCCTGCGCGCTCAGCCACTCCCCAAGGGCTTGGTCGTACTCGGTGATGTTCGGCTCCTCGACTGCGGAACCGACGCAGCGCTGCAGCACCGGTACCAACAACGAGGGCGCACCACTTGATTGGGGTGGTCCGCCGACGAAGGGGATCGACCAGAAATCCCTCGACTGCATCGCTGGCGCACCGCCTGGAATCGTTCCCGGACCGTCCGGTGCGATGACACGGAGCGTGGGATCGTTCGGTTGGCGAGAGTTCAGCAGACTGATGGCGAGGGAGTTCTGTCGTCGCGCGAGTTCCGTGCCGAGGTGTGCGGTCGACGGCTGACGGGTGACGAGTTGAAGATGCACCAGCGCCACGATCATGTGCAGTGTCGCTTCCTCGTACTGACCGGCACCGCTCACATTCCACAACAGGTCATGAGCGACCGACGGCGCCATGAGCGCGGGATGCTCGGCTCGATAGCGCTCGTTCACCACGCGGTGTGCATCGGGACCGTCGTTCACCGGACCAACGACTCGTCCCGGTGATCGGGTGGCGCCGATGGAGAGTGAAGCGACCGGCGTCCGGCGGGTCATCAGCGCATCGACGAGGGGTTCGGCCACCGTGGCGGTCAGCAGCACGACCGCCGCTCGCGGCGCTGGTTCGGGACACATCGCGCACAAGACCGGATGTTCGAATCGCGCCGAGCGGACCTGACCGATGAGATCGACGAGTAGTTCGCGGCAGTCCGACTCACTCCACGGCTCGCCGACCGCTGGTTCCATCGGCGGACCATCGGGATAGATACCCGGTTCACCGAACAACTCGTTCGATGAGAACAATGCGATGTCGCCGGGAACCTGCGGCGGGCGCGCCAAGGCGGCCGCAACACTCGAGGCAGAGACGGGATCGGGGTCGGTGGCGATATCGACACGCTATCCATTCGCACTCTTCGGCCCCGTCCGAGACGCCGTCCGCGAACATGGGGAGTTGGCCTACGATCCGCATCTCATCGTCCGAGGAGGACCAATGACTGACAACCCCACACCGGTCGGCTGGCTGCGAGCCGTGGTGATCGACGCCGTCGATCCAGATCGTCTGGCCGCGTTCTGGCAGGAGGTGTTGGGCGTTGGGATCGTCGAGCGAGCCCCCGATTGGATCCAATTGGGTCCCGATCGCGGTGGCGCGTTCATGGCGTTCGAACCGATTGCAGAGGGTGTGACTCCCTCGGGGTTTCGCACGCGTCCTGATATCGAAGTCGAGAATATGGACATCGCGCGTGCCCGTATCGAGGAACTGGGTGGACGTCTGGTCGAAGTCATCCACGCCCGACCCGGCGAATCGCATTACCGGATGGCCGATCCCGAGGGCAACGAATTCACCGTTGTGCTTCCGTTGCCCGAAGACGTCGCCCGCAAGGCCTACGGCCCCAGCGGCAGGCCCGCGGGCGCCTAGAACGCAGAAGGGCGGCCGCCGATGCGACCGCCCTCTGCGACATCAACGACTCGAACTCAGGGTTGCGAGATGCGGTTGGCGTCGAGCTTGGCTCGATCGACGACCGGACCCGTAAGTTTGACGAGGTACTTCGGATCGCACTTCTGCGTGCCGATGGTGGTCGGCAGCACCTGCTCATAGGTGGTGCCGGTCATCTTCACGACGAGCGCGCAGTCGGTCGGTTTGTTCTCACCGGGGTTCGACGGGGCCATAAGACCGCCGGCGTCGTAGTTGGTGACCTTCTTCAGGTTGCCGATCACGCAATCAC
>CAZMJK010000139.1:0-5389 GCA_964566555.1 uncultured Bifidobacterium sp.
GGCCTGTGCCGACGATGGTTCGATCGTCGACCCCGAACTGTGGGTGACTGGTCTGCAACTCGAGCTCCTCGTCGGCATCGTCGATCCCCCTCGGTCCGAGGCCCGCGACGCCATTGCGCTGTGCCATCGAGCCGGCATCGATGTGAAGATGATCACCGGTGACCACGCCGTCACCGCCGGCGCGATCGCGAAGCAACTCGGGATCGAGGGTGACGTGGTCACTGGCCGAGATCTCGATGCCATGTCCGACGAGGAACTCGCCGAGCGCATCGGATCGATCTCGGTGTGTGCGCGCGTCTCGCCCGAACACAAGGTTCGAGTTGTCGAAGCCCTCCGCTCGAATGGCGAAATCGTGGCCATGACCGGCGATGGGGTGAACGATGCGGCGGCGCTGCGGCGCGCCGATATCGGTGTCGCCATGGGCATCACCGGCACCGAGGTGACCAAAGAGGCCGGTGACATGGTGCTGGCCGATGACAACTTCGCCACGATCGTCGAGGCCGTTCGTGGTGGACGCACCGTGTACGACAACATCCTCAAGTTCGTCCGCTTCCAGGTCGCAACGGCGGTCGGGGCCATCTGGACGATTCTGGGTGCGTCGATGTTCGGCAAGCATGTTCCCTTCACGCCGTTGCAGGTGCTGTGGGTCAACTTGATCGCCGACGGTCCGACGGCGGTCTCTCTCGGTGTCGATGCTCCCGCCCCCGGCTTGATGCAACGAGAACCGATCGCTGCCGACTCACGGATCCTCAGTCGCCGGCGGATGACGCAGGTGGTCTTTCAGGGTTTCGTCACCGCTGTCGGCGTGTTGGCGGTGTACCTCTACGCCCTTGCCAACTTCGATGCCGGAACTCAGGCGGGCGACACACCGATCGTCGCCATGACGATGGCGTTCACCGCGTTCGTCTTCGCGCAGTTGGTCAACGTGTACAACGCGCGTTCGGAAACCGCCTCGGTCTTCTCGAGGTACATCTTCACCAACTGGAAACTGGGTGTTTCGGTGGTGTTCGTGTTCGTGATGCAGGTCCTCATCACGATCGTGGAACCGCTGCGCAATCTCTTCGACACCTCGTCGCTCTCGCAGTGGGGTCTCTGCCTCCTGCCCCCGGCACTCCTGCTCGTCGCCGTCGAGATCTGGAAGGCGGTGTACCGGCGCAGCCTGGCCGCAGCCGGACAGGGCGGCGCGAACGATGACTGATGCCGGACATCACGGTGCTCGGGATCGGTTCGAGCAACTCGAACAAGCGGCGATCGAAGCGGAACTCGAAACCGGTCGACATGAGGAGACCATCGCCGAGGCGAAACGTCACATCCTCATTCGCATCGGGCGAGTGACCCTCGGCGTCATCGTGGTGTTCGCCGGAGTGCTGATGCTGCCGCTCCCCGGTCCCGGCATGTTGACGATCGCGGCGGGGCTCGCCCTGCTGGCCTCCGATGTGCCGTTCGCACGCAACCTGTTGGAACGGGTGCGCGAGCGCCTGCCCGCCGATGCCGAGGGAAAGGTGTCGCGACCAGTGGTGATCGGCGGCATTGCCGTCAGCGTTGTGACCGTGGCGGCCAGCCTCTGGTGGACCTTCGTGCGTTGACGCCGAGCGGGGCCGTCAGGGGACGACGCTGGCCCATTCGGTGAGAAGAGCGTCATCGCCGGCGGTGTCGAGTCCGTCGGTGCTCATCGGAAACCGGTTCCAGGCCCAGCCGTAGAGGGCGGAGGCCGGGCCTCGTACGGCGACGTCACCCTTGGCGTGTTCGCGGATGGTGGTCGGAACTCCGTGGCTGAAGGTGGTCAGCCATTCACCGGGCGCATCGGTGCAATGAAGATGGAAACTCGACGAAAGGCCGGGGTTGCGTTCCGCCGATCGCATCGGCATGAGCACGGTGAGCAGCTCATCGATGCCGTCGACCGCCGATTCCGTGTCGAACGCAGTGATCTCGATTCCGGCAGCGAGTTGCGCGTCGAGTCGATGGATCTCGACTTCGTGCGACATTCGACGCTGCCAGAATCCATTCGTCAGGTTCTCACCGGTGAAATTCCATGACGGTCCCGCGGGATCGCAGGACGTCAGGGTCGCGCAGATCCGGGCGAGGATCTCGTCGAACGCATCGAAGATCGCCTCATCGCGCGGAAGGCTGGTGAATTGATCGCCATCGGGGGGTGAGAGCAGCCCTTCGGCGACACACAGATTGGTGCGCTGCAGCACTTTGCCCGTGTGTCCGAGGAGTCGACCGACCGACCAGCCGGGGCAGTGTTCGATGGCGGCATCGAGACCTGCGGAGCGGGCGGCGAGCGAAAGGCGTTCGCCTTCGACGCGAAGGAGTTCGACGTGGTTCATGGTGCCGTTCTACTCGCAACGGTTCACCGATGGGAATGGGAGTGCGCCGTGTCCGTCAGAAGTTGGTGCGAAGTGGCATCCCGCTCTGTCCGTCGGTGCTCTTGACGGCCAGGACCTGTTGGATCTGAACTCCGCCGAGGGCGAAGTTCACCGCCGATGCAGCCATGTAGAGGCGCCACACCCTGGCCCGTCCCTCGCCGACAAGCGCCACCGCTTCGTCCCATTTCGCCTCGAGGTTGGCCACCCAGCACCGAAGGGTGAGGTCGTAATGCTCGCGGAGCGACTCGAGGTGGCGAACCTCGAATCCGTTCTCCTGAAGCATCGAGACGAGCACGCCGACCTCGTGGAGTTCGCCATCGGGGAAGACGTACCGCTTGATGAGGGCACTATCGACGCGAGAGGTCACATCGGAACCCACCGCAGTCGCCAACCGTCGCGTCAGCGCTTTGGCCCGCCCGACCAGATGGTCGCCCTGCGGGTAACCCGGTCGACTGATGGCGTGGTTGAGCAGTCGCCCTCGGTCGGGGAGCAGGGCGTAGAGGTCGCGTATGTACTCCTCCATCCGCTTCCGCCCGACGTGTTCGAACATACCGATGGAACTGATCGCGTCGAACGGGCCGTCGCTCACATCGCGATAGTCCTGCACCCGGATCTCGACTCGATCGGCGAGACCGGCCTCGGCCACCCGTTGGCGGGCGAGTTCCGCCTGCTCCTGCGACAGCGTGATGCCCACGGCGTCGACGCCGTAGTGCAGTGCCGCGTGCATGACCATCGAACCCCAACCACACCCGACATCGAGGAGGCGCATTCCGGGGGAGAGGTTGAGTTTGCGACAGACCAGATCGAGCTTGGCGAATTGAGCCTGTTCGAGCGTGTCATCGGGTGAGTTCCAGACCGCGCACGAGTACACCATCGATGGCCCGAGCACGAGTCGGTAGAAGTCGTTCGAGACGTCGTAATGATGCGAGATCGCATCCTTGTCGCGTGTGCGGGTGTGGAGACCACCGCGCAGGTGCGCTTCCTCCGGTGGTGGCGGTGGTGAGCGGAACACGCCGACGCCGGTGTGCTTGATCAACTCCAGAGCGGGGGAGATCCGGATCGAACGAAGCGACAGGTCGATCGACGAACCGACCTCGAGCATGGTGAACAGATCGCCGTCGATATCGACATCGCCCGATACGTACGCGCGAACGATGCCGAGTTCACCGGGTCGTGAGAGGAATCGAGCGAGACCGCGTTCGGAGTTGACGCGCATCGTCGCCACCGCGTCGGTCGGGCCGGCCGACGAGCCGTCGTACATCTCGAGTCGCAGTGGAAGTTTCCCGCCCAACGCGTCATACAGAAGGGGCGCAAGTGCCATCGTTCCTCCTCCGGATGTCGGGCAAATATCAGCCGAGATTTGCTTCGGTCGCAACCGGTTTCGAGTCGAGGCGACGTGCAACCGTCCCGATCGGTGGGTTTGGCAACCGTCCCGATACCGTCAACCCATGGCCGGCGATGAGGAAGCTTCCGCACAGCATCGAAGCCCGTTGTGCCCCCATGTGATTCCCCGTCCGGTGATGAGGCAGATCTGGCGCGACGTCTCCTTCGCCCACTGGCCCATGGATCCCGAAACGGTGTCGCTCCTCCTTCCGCCCGAGTTGCGAGTCGACACGTTCGCCGGATCGGCGTGGGTGTCGCTCGTCGGCTTCGAGATGGACGAGTTGCGCCTGCGCGGGCTGCCGTCGATCCCGACGACAAATCGATTTCTCGAATTCAACGTGCGCACCTATGTGATCGGACCGCAAGGTCCCGGTGTGTGGTTCTGTTCTCTCGATGTCGCTCATTGGCTCCCTGCATTGGTGGCGCGTATCGGCTTCGCACTGCCGTATGACAAGGGCGCGGTCGACGTCACCCACGACCGGACCCGAGTGGTGTGGACCGTCGATCGCACGTGGCCCGATCACGCGAAGGGAAGTCTCGCGATCGCGCTCGACGAGGATGCGACCGAACCGGTGGTCGACGATGCTCTGGCGACGTTCCTGACCTCGCGTTGGCGGCTGTATGCGGCTACTCGCGGCGGACGCGTCGTCACTGCGCCGGTGGAACACGAACCATGGCCCCTCACCTCGGCGCGATTCATCGGAGCGGACACCGGACTGGCGACGAATGCCGGCCTCCCCGTCATCGGGGATCCGATCGTGCATCACGCGACGGCGGTTCGCGTGCGCGTCGGTCTGCCGAGGTTCCTTCCCCGACGACGAGCGGTTGGGGCGATGACCGTCTGGTTCGACGACGACTGCGGCGTCTGCTCGACGTCGGTCCGATGGTTGATGGCGCATACGGACGACACCGTGACCTTCCGACCCAATCGTGAACTGGTCGACGAGCACCTTCGAGTCACCGCCGATGACGCCATCGTGGTGACCGATGCCGACGGGTCCTGGGTGGCGGTCGAGGCGGTCGCCCTCATCCTCGATCGGTCGGGTCGGTTGGGTCGCCTGGTCGCCGCGGGCCTTCGGCTCCCCGGTCTCCATGCGGTGGCGGGCATCGCCTACCGGTGGGTGGCCCGCAACCGATCTCGACTCTCGGCTCGGCTGGGTCTGGCCGCTGGGTGCGACCTCCCCCGAAGTACCTCTTGACAAAGTAACTTTCGGCAAAGCAATATGGGGCATCCGCTGAACCCAAAGGCGTCGTCGAGTCGGCGCCGCAGGAGGAACCCATGACCCCGACGCAGAAGGCCGCCGCCTCCGCCGATGTGACCCCGGCCGAGGAAGACCTGCCCAACATGATCTCGGTCGATGACCACGTCATGGAACCCAAGGAACTCTGGCAGCAACAACTTCCGCCGGCGTTGCGTGAACGCGGTCCTCGGACCGTGCGCGAGAAGGTGAAGCTCTCGTTTAAGGGCGGTCACTACGGATTCGAGCGCAACGTCGATGACGGCGACTGGTGCGATGTGTGGTTGTTCGACGACCTCGTCATGCCCACCGGTTTGCTCCACGCACCGGCGGGAGTGCCACGCGAGGAACAGCGCAACATCCCTGCGGTCTACGAGGACTTCCGCGACGGCACCTGGG
>CAZMJK010000140.1:0-1158 GCA_964566555.1 uncultured Bifidobacterium sp.
GGTCGCAATGTTCCTGGCACCTGGGCTGTCGAACGCGAACTTGTCGCGCTGTCATCGGTTCTTCGAACTCATGGTCGAGGTGTGCTCGGTTGTGCCCCTCGGTTCGACGGTGAAGGGCCGGGAACCGATCGTGCTCAGAGCGAAGTGGCGATCATGGCGGAAATGAGCCGGGCTGCTGGGCGACCGTTCACCTTCAATCTCACCAATGTTCTGTCGGCCCCGAATCAGTGGCGTGAGGTGCTGGATTTCGTTTCGAAAGCCAACGCGACAGGCGCCAACCTTCGTCCGCAGACCACGTCGCGAAGTATCGGCGTCATCTTCTCTCTCGGTCATCACACGCCGTTCGGTCATCTGCCGGGTTGGGAGGTGCTCAATGGCAAGACGCTCGAGGAGCGTGTCGCAGTGTTGCGCAATCCGTCAGTGCGGTCTCAATTGATTGCGGGGGGCGACGGGCCGGCGGGCGTCGATGGTTGCCGTGAATTCTTCGTGATGATGCCGTCTCGTGGGGCTCGCTACGACTGCGATCCCAGCGACAGTTTGGCGGCCTACGCCGAACGCGCTGGCACCACAGCAGTAGAGGCCTACCTCGATCTGATCGACGAATCGAATGGTGCGGTCACCCTCAATTGGCCGATCCTCAATCAGGATTTTCCTGCGATCTCGGAGATGCTCACCGACCCGCGCATCATGCTCGGCTTGGCCGATTCGGGGGCCCATGTGGGCCAGATCCTGGATGCGAGTCAACCGACGTTCTTCCTCTCGTACTGGATCCGCGAACGCGGACTCATGACGATCGGCGAGGGCGTGAACTGTCTCACCGGTCAACCAGCAGCGCTGTTCGGCTTCGCAGAGCGGGGCCGTCTCGTCGAGGGGGCCAAGGCCGACGTGAATGTGTTCGATCTCGATTCGCTCTTTCTTCCGCTTCCCACCTTCGAACACGATTTCCCCGGCGGGGCCGGTCGCTTCGTGCAGCGATCGGAGGGGTATGACTGGACGCTCGTGAACGGCGAGGTGTTCATGGAGGCCGGCGAGCACACCGGCGCCATCTACGGCGTCGTGAACATGCTAAGGCGGCTGTCCGCCGACCACAAGGCGCAGGCGCGCGCCTGCGTGTTCGATGCCAAGGGCAAGACCTTCCGCGACGACGCCTATGCAGAG
>CAZMJK010000140.1:1168-5385 GCA_964566555.1 uncultured Bifidobacterium sp.
TATGACTGGACGCTCGTGCACGGCGAGGTGTTCATGGCGGCCGGCGACCACACCGGTGCTCTGGCGGGAAAGCCGCTTCTCGCGTCCTGATAGTTTCGGCGAGGTATGCGACTCGCCGTGTTGGCCTCGGGAAGTGGGACCATCCTCGATGCCATGTGCGCGGCAGCGGTTCCCATCGCCGTGGTGGTGGTCGATCGAGAGTGTGGTGCGCAAGCGGTCGCCGCTCGCAACGGACTCGACTGCGAGTTGGTGCAGCGGCGCAGTTACGGCAAGGACTTCGACCGTGACGGCTACACCGCCGAGTTGCTCGGCGTGCTCACCGGATGGGATGTCGACCTCGTCGCAATGGCTGGATTCGGCACCATTCTTGGCAAGGGCATCTTCGATGCCTACCCCGGACACATCCTCAACACTCACCCCGCGTTGTTGCCGTCATTTCCCGGGTGGCATGGCGTCAAAGACGCGTTGGACTACGGCGTCAAGGTCACCGGTTGCACGGTCCACATCGCCACGGAGGAAGTCGATGCCGGTCCCATCCTCGCTCAGGAGGCCGTTGTGGTGGAACCCGATGACACCCTCGAGACGCTCCATGAACGAATCAAGACGGTCGAGCGCCGAATCTATGTCCGAACCATCTCCGACATCATCGAAAGGGGCAGCGTCCAGTGAGGGCTCTTCTGTCCGTCTATGACAAATCCGGGATCGTGGAGTTCGCCTCCGAGCTCCACGAACTCGGGTGGGATCTCATCTCGAGTGGCGGCACCGCACGCGTGATCGCCGAGGCCGGCATTCCCGTGACTGACGTCGCCGACATCACGGGGTTCCCCGCCATCCTGGGTCATCGCGTCGTCACGCTCCATCCGAAGATCCATGGCGGAATCCTCGCCGACCCGACGAATGCCGAGCACCGTGCCGACATGGAGACCTACGGCATCGAAGCGTTCGATCTCGTCGTCGCCAACCTGTATCCGTTCTCGGCCGAACCCTCGATCGAACTGATCGACATCGGTGGTCCGGCGATGGTGCGTGGCGCGGCGAAGAACCATGCCCATGTTGCGATCATCACGGATCCGTCAGGGTACGGAGCGGTGCTCAGTGAATTGAAGGCGAGCGGAGCGCTTTCGCAGGCAACTCGGACGAGGTTGGCGCGCGACGCATTCGCGCATACCGCAGCATACGACGCCGAGGTGGTGGAATGGTTCGACGCCGGCATGCCGGCGAAGGGAGCGACGTCGCCGGCAACGGCCGATGCTCCGGCGGATCTCCCCGAGACACTCACGATCGAACTCGCTCGCGCACAGGTGTTGCGCTACGGCGAGAATCCTCACCAGGTGGGCGGTCGCTACGCGACCGCGGGTGAGCGTGGTTGGTGGGACAGCGCGCAGCAACACGGCGGCAAGGAGATGAGTTATCTCAATGTGTACGACACCGAGGCGGCGTGGAGACTCGTGCATTCGATTGGTGAGCGTCCCGCAGCGGTGGTCATCAAGCACGCCAATCCGTGTGGAGTTGCGTACACGCGCGCCCATGAATGCGATCCGGTGAGTGCGTTCGGCGGCATCATCGCCCTGAATCGAACCGTCACACTCGAGGTCGCACAAGCGATCGCGCCGGTGTTCACCGAAGTGCTCGTTGCGCCGGGTTACGAACCCGATGCCCTTGCTGCCCTGCAGGAGAAGAAGAACCTACGGATCCTCACCGCCGTTGCGCCGGGTGCGCCGGGGCTGTCGCTGCGGCCCATCGACGGTGGCTATCTCGTACAGACCCCTGATCCCGTGACCGACGATCGTTCCGGTTGGACGGTCGCCACTGATCGCGCACCGACCGACGCTGAGTGGATCGATCTGATTCTCGCGTGGCAGGTCGTGGCGAAGGTGACGTCGAATGCGATCGTGTTGGTCAAGGACGGTCAGGCCGTCGGTATCGGCTGTGGTCAGCAGAACCGCCGAGATGCCGGTCATCTCGCCGCGGTGAAGGCCGAGGGACGGGCCAAAGGCGGAGCGTACGCGTCGGACGCGTTCTTTCCGTTCCCCGATGGCCTCGATGCCGCCATCGAGGCGGGCGCGACCGCCGTCATCCAACCCGGTGGTTCGATCCGCGATGAGGAGGTCGTCGCCGCGGCCAACGCCGCCGGACTGGCCATGGTGTTCACCGGCGAACGACACTTCCGCCACTAAGCCGACCCGTTGGTCCAGTAGGTGGCCATCAACTCCCGGGACCATCGAGGTTGACGGACTGCCGAGCGAGGGGCGAATTCGACCATGTAGGGCTTCACGTCGATCACGGGGGAGCCGTCGATCGCATCGAGTCCCCGCACCCGGATCTGACAGTCCTCGACGGCCACGATCTCGCAGGAGGAGACGCCCAGTCGGTTCGGTCGGTTCTTCGCCCGTTGAGCGAAGATCCCGGTTTCGGGCCAATCGGGATTTCCTCGAGGTCTGCGAGCGCCGAGATTCACCGACTCACTGTCGACTTGGTGAAAGACGTAGACGACATCGAGGTGCGAGAACTCGTCGAGCCCTCGGAGAGCATCGTGGCCGAAGCGTGTGGCGTCGAGTTCGATCGTGGCCTCGACCGATTCCCAGTCGTCATCGATTGCCTCGACTCGCCCGCCTCGTACGTGGCCGATCGGAGTGATTTCGATCATTGGAGCTCCTAGGTCAGACTGTGGGGATGGAGTCGCCGGTTTCCGGGTTCAGTCACGTGCAGTTGCGGGTGCGCGAGGTTGCGAGGTCCGTTCAGTGGTACTCCACCGTATTGGGAATGGAGTTGATGAGCGAGCACGGGGACATCGTCGCCCTTCGCCAACCCGATGCGCGGTTCGTCATCGTTGTATCGCCGGGAGAACCGCAGGCCGATCGCTCACCGATCGATCATCTGGCGTTCGCGGTACCTGACGGCCCATCCCTCGAGGCGTGGAGACTGCATCTTCGGGAATGTGGCATCGACTGTCCCGAGGTGGTCGATGAGTTGGGAAAGCCCTCACTGCAACTTCTCGACCCCGATGGCAATGCCGTCGAACTCGTTGCTCCGCCCCGGCGTTAGTGCGAGAACGCGAAGAGATCGCTCCCAACTTCTTCGACGAGTCGCGCCACTGTTGCAAGCGGAAGCCCGATGACGTTCGACGGGCTTCCCACGAGTGACGCGACGAACAGGTTGGCCGAACCCTGCATTCCGTAGCCACCGGCCTTGTCCATCGGTTCGCCCGTGCCCACGTACCACTCGATCCAGTGATCAGGGAGTTCGGCGAAGGCCACGGACGTGGTCACGACGCGCGTGCGAACGAGGTGTTCCGAACCCAGCACCCGATGAACGCTCACTCCGGTATGGACGTGGTGAGTCACGCCTGAAAGTCGACGAAGCATCGCGTACGCCTCTTCGGGAGTCTCCGGCTTGCCCAGTAGGTCGCCGTCGAGATCGACCGTGGTGTCGGCCGCGATCACGATCTCGCCTCGCGCGGCGACGGCCGATGCCTTCTCCTGTGCCAGTCGTGCGACATAGATGGGCCCGGTTTCGCCCGGGTGAACCGATTCATCGATGTCGGCCGGGCGAATCTCGAACAGGAGTCCGAGTCCGCCGAGGAGTTCGGCGCGCCGAGGCGATGCCGATGCAAGTACGAGTCGCTCGCTCATCCGCCGCTCACCGTCGCATCGGCGAGAGCGTCGGGTGGGGTCGTCGCTTCGGCATCCAGCCAGCCATCGGGGATGATGACGGCGTGGGGTCCGGTCTGGGTCCCGCGAGGACGTGCGGCGGTGGCGGCATCGACGGTGAGGGAATGATCGAGATCGGCGAGGTGATCGTCGAGTTCAGCGAATGACGACACCAGGGTGATGGAACGACGAACTTTCGAGCCAACGGGATAGCCGGTCAGATACCAGCCGAGATGTTTGCGCATCATGAGCATCGCTCGCCGTTCGCCCACACTCTCGGCGAGGAGTCGAGCATGCTCGGAGGCCACCATTGCGACCTCACCCAACGACGGCTCGGGTCGGATCGGCCGGCCAGCGAAGACATCGGCGAGTTGGCCGAACAGCCATGGTCGCCCGAGGCAGCCGCGTCCGACGACGACACCGGCGCAACCGGTCTGGCGCATCATCGCCAGTGCATCGGTGGCGATCCAAATATCGCCGTTGCCGAGAACGGGAACATCGGGCACGGCGTCGACGAGCGCAGCGATGGCGTTGGCCTTTTGAGCGTCGAGCTGTTTGGCCTTGCCC
>CAZMJK010000141.1:0-5328 GCA_964566555.1 uncultured Bifidobacterium sp.
CCGATTCGCAGGGGCACCCTTGAACTGCACCGGAATACGACCTGCGTCGTAGTCCTTCCGCAGTGGGTGGCCGATCCAATCCTCTGGCATGAGGATGCGAGTGAGATCAGGGTGACCTTCGAAGGAGATGCCGAACATGTCGAAGGTTTCGCGTTCCATCGCCTCGGTGCCCGGGTAGAGCGCGAAGGCCGAGGCGAGCACCGGATCCGATTCCGGGATCTGCACCCGCAAACGAAGGCGAGCGCGTTCGCGATGGTTGATGAGATTCACCACCACCTCGAAACGTTCGGGATCGAGTCCGGAAGGAAGTTCGCGATCGAAGTTCGTGAGGTAGTCGACACCGCAGAGATCGATGATCGAGTGGTACCCCTCAGCGTGAAGAGTCGCGAGCAACGCGGCGTACTCGTCGCGCGAGGGATGCAGCACCAACTGCCCGTGCGAACGGGTGAGGAGCAAGCCGAAGAGGGTTTCGGGTGCGGCGTCGGCCGTGGTTTCCTCCTCGCCACTCTGGGCGTCAACGTCGGTCATGGTCAGACCTGACCCAAAGTGACGGGAACGGGACCCGACGGACCAAGTTGTTCGATCACCAGACCAGCACCCTCACCCTTGCGGCGAGTGAGGTGGCCGTTCTTGATCTGATCATGCAACGTGAGAATGGCGTGCATGAGGGTTTCAGGCGACGGCGGGCAGCCCGGCGCATACACATCGACCGGCACGATCTGATCGACACCCTGGACGATGGCGTAGTTGTTGAACATCCCCCCCGAGGATGCACAGACGCCCATCGAGATGACCCACTTCGGTTCCATCATCTGGTCGTAGATCTGACGAAGAACGGGCGCCATCTTCTGCGAGACGCGTCCAGCGACGATCATGAGGTCGGCCTGGCGCGGCGAGGCGCGGAAGGTCTCCATGCCGTAACGAGCCAAGTCGTAATGCGGTCCACCCGCGGCCATCATCTCGATGGCGCAGCAGGCGAGTCCGAATGTGGCCGGCATGACACTGTGACGGCGCGCCCACTTGACGAGTTCTTCGAGAGTGCCGGTCAAGAAGTTGTGACTGAGCCCCTCGAGGCCGGAATCGAGGAGTCCGCCTGTGGGTCGGGTCTCTCGTGACACTTAGGCCGCCTCTTCTGCGGTGCGGCCTTCGAGGCCCACACGGCGAATCGTGCTGGTGGCGGTGCGAGCGGGAGACACGATGTCCGAGCGTCGCAGTCGCTTCATCGGACCCCAATCGAGCGCACCGTTTCCGATCAGGTACACGAACGATTCGAACACCGCTGCGGTGAAGATGAGGATCGCCGCGATGCCGTACCAACCGAGCGAGCGATAGACGATCGCGAACGGGAACAGGAAGATGATCTCGATATCGAAGACGATGAAGATCATCGCCACGAGGAAGAACTTCACCGGGAACCGCTCGGGCTGGGATTGGTCGGGAACGATGCCGCACTCGTAGGGCGATGCCTTCGCCTCGGACGGGCGCCTCGGTGCGAGTAACTGCGAAACGACGCGACTCACCCCGGCGAAAATGATCGCCAGAACGAGCATCGCGAAGATCGGCAGATACTGGCCCACGCGGTTCAGCTCTCCTTCGAAGCGGCGTCAGCCATCGCCTTGTTCTGCATGAGGACCTTGTCACGATTGTGCAACGCCCATGCGCTCACGATGAACAAGGACAAGCAGATGACGAAGTACAGCGCCGGAATCACTCGCTCGTTCCCGATGTCGCGGATCATCACCACGGAGATCACCGGCTGTGAGGGATCGACTTTGGGGATCGGCGGAGCCTGACCGGGAATGGTCGGCTGCGAGATGACCTGTTGCACCTGGACAACGGCGTAGTGCTTCGGGTTCTTGATCTGAAGCGCGGAGGAGATGCGGTGCTGCACTCGGCAGAACGTTCCACCGTCCGGGCAATCGTCCTTGAGGGTCGGCTTGCCGCCGTAGTTCCACACGTTGAGTTTCTTGTAGTCCGCGGTGGTCTTGAACAGACCCGAGGCCACGAGTTCGAGGTCGGCTGCCGCTTGGGCTTCACCAGCATTGGCGGCGCCAACCAACTCCCAACCGTTCAGTGACTCGGCGCTCAGATACTGCGAAACGATGGCCGGGAAGTTGGTCTGCAGGTCGGAAAGGGTGAACCCGTTCGGGAACTCCTTGGCCAGGTCCGGGTTGTCGGCCAAGATCTGATCGGCCTTGGGCAACGATGCCGGGTCGATCAGTCCAGAGAGGGCATCGGTCTTGGCCTGATCCGACCCCCCGTTGACATAGATCTCCACGGGCTTCCACGACGGGAGATTGCCGCGGGGACCGATCGCCGGCGGTGTGAGCCACCAGATGAGCGTGAGGATGACCAGCCATCCGAACAGACCCGTCAACGCCACGAGGAACCCGAGTCGCGAACCGAGGTTGGTGGCGAGGATGAGATATGTCGAACCCATGAGCACGACCACGCCCACCATGACGACCAAGATGCCGCGGATACCCGGGTCGAAAGCGATGCCGGCAAGAACGTTCATCGTGTGCATCAGAGGCTCCGCTCGTAGGCGACGACCGCAGCGATCTGAGCCGGTGTCAGCATGACCTGATCCTCACTCATGATCGCGGTCTTGGGATCCTGCGCATTCGGGTTGGTGCCGAAACTTCCCATGCGACCACTGGACCAACCGTTGGTGCCGTAGGCCGTTCCCATCTTGGGATAGGCGGAGACGAAGGCTTCCTGCTGCGCGGCGACCGGGAACTGACGGATCTCGGAGCCGCCGGTGAGGTTGGGACCCATGGCGCCTCCGCCGGCCGTCTTCGCTCGCCCGTAGGACCAGCCCGAGGTATGGCAGCGGCCACACGAGTAGGCACCGCCGGCGAAGCCCGTCTCGTACCCAAGGTTGAAGACCGCTTCACCCAATGTCTTGTACTTGCTCCCCGGGAGCGTGCAATTGCCGTTCGCATCGGCCTTGCAGGTCAGGTCGAGCTCGGCCTGGACCGCGTTCAACGATTCTTCGGCGGGCAGCTGGATCGAAACCAGGTAGGCGATGATCTCCTCGATCTGCTGCGAGGTCAGTGGGCCACCGCCGGGTGCGCCCCAGGCCGGCATCGGCGAATACCCGCGGCCGTAATTGAGGATGTAGGTCACTTGCTCGGGTGTGTAGCGATACATGATCGTGTCGAGCGCCGGCGCTTTCCACTGCACCTGATCGACATAGTCGCCGGTGGCGGGATCGGTGATCGTGTAACTCGCGACACCACCGACACCCTTCGGGCCGTGACAGTTCGCGCACTGAGCACCAACGGTGTAGAGCTCCTCGCCACGCGAAATGGCGACTTCCTCGAAATGACCCACCATGTCGCTCTGGCGACCGGGCTCGGCCAACCAGTAGAGCGGCAGCGTCAATGTGATGACACCGAGTGCGACGAGACCGAGACCGAGTGTCCGATCGAGCTTCTTGGTCTCGAGTTCCTCGTCGTCCATGTAGGGCTTGCGGTTCGCAGCGAGTTCAACTTCCGAACCCACCTCGGCTCGACCCTTGCGCACATTGACGGCGATGGCGACGACGAACGCCAACAGAAGAACGACGGCAACGACGTAGCCGATCGTCTTCTGCGCGCTCGCCAAGATCAACAGATCGTGCATCAGTGACTTCCTCCACCCACGCAGTGCGGGCCTTCAGCTTCTTGGCCGGTGGTGTTCGTTCCGATGGGCGGACCCTGGACGATCGTGCCGGTGTCGACAGTGAGCACGTCGGCCGTCACCGACGTCGCGAAGCGATCCATACCCCGTGGCGCAGGACCGCCCTTCTTCTCTCCGGCCAAGTTGTACTGCGAACCGTGGCAGGGGCACTCGAACCACTGCGAGGTCTGACAGGAGGGCACGCGGCAACCCAAGTGAGGGCACTTCTGATAGAGCGCGACCACTCCGGCCTCCATCGACGGAAGCACGGCCGAGGGGTACACCGCCTTGGCCTTCTCGATGGCCGAGGTCGGATAGGCCGTGAGCCACATGCGGCCTTCGGCGGAGTAGAGGAAACCCTTGTTCGCGCTGATCTTGGCGAGGACATCGCTCACTGCGCCAACACGGATCTTCGAACCGAAGCCGCCTTTGGGCATGGGCCAAAGGAACGCGAGGACCGCAGCGCCGAAACCGGAGAGCCCCAGGCCCATCATCACGATGATCGAGCGGTTGAAGAACTTCCGTCGTGAGATGCCGATGGCATCGGCATCGGGCGGCACGAACGGCGCCACCTCGGTGTTCTGCGTGGCCGGCGCGGCCGGACGGCGATCGAGGGCGGCGGAGGCCTCGACCTGTCGACCCGAGACACCAACGAGATCGGCGTCGGTCTCGAGCGACGTGGCGGGCTTATCGCGCTTGACGGTCTCGCGACTGAGCGCACCGGTGGCACCACCGGTATCGCGACGTCGTGATGCTGCGAACAGCACCACACCGGCGAGAACGACGACGACGGGAATGACGATGACGAGAGGATTCATTGGGGGGTCTCCTACCTTTGCGCCGTCACAACTCGAAGAACAGACCGCCGGTCCATGGCGTCACGAAGTTGAAGCCAGGGCCACGGAAGAACGAACCGATGATCACCAACACGGCCCAGAACATCATCTGCACCGTGAACAACGAGATCGCGAACTTGCGATCCTCGGGCTTGTTCGACGGGTTCTTGTCGATGTACGGAGCGAGGATCAGCAGGAAGATGCCCATGCCCGGGATGGTCACACCGGCGACCATCGGATGGAACATGGTGAGCAGCTCCTGGAGACCGAGGAAGTACCACGGAGCCTTCGACGGGTTCGGGGTCTGGTTGATATTGGCCAACTCGAGCAGAGGCGCGTTCACGAACACCGAGAAGATCAGGGTGAAGACGGTGATGGCCAGCGCAGCAACGAACTCGACGGCGAGAAGGTGGGGCCAGGTGTGGACCTTGTCGACCGGGGTGGCTTTGACATCCTGGATCGAACCGGCCTTGACCACGGTGAGGAGCCGCTGGGTGTGCCCACCGGGACCAGTGGCCGTGGGTGGCGGAGCAGCCTCGGCCACTGCGGTGGCGACACCGCCGCCGGCAGCCACGGGAGCAGCAGCCTCAGCGGCCGCGCCTTCCTTCTTGGCCTTCGCCGACCTGGAGCGTTCCAGCAGGTGAGCCGGAATACGGCTATCGCCCGCGCTTGCCGCCGGAGCTTCGGCTGCTGGTTCCGCGGGGGTATCGCCGGCGGCCTTGGCCGCCGCCTTCGCCTTGGCCTCTTCGGCCCGCTTGCGCAGATGTTCAGGGATCTCAGTCATGGCGCCTCGATCACAACGGTCCGGAGATGCCACCGTCCTTGCGAA
>CAZMJK010000142.1:0-813 GCA_964566555.1 uncultured Bifidobacterium sp.
CGGGTGAGACCGAGGACGATCACGACCAGTTGCTCGAGTTCGTCGAATCGGTCGAACTCGACTGGTGCGGCTTCTTCCCCTTCTCGAAGGAGGAGGGCACCTATGCCGCCTCGCTCGAGGATCAGGTGCCGACCGAGTTGGTGGCCGAACGACTGGCCGAGTTGACCGAACTGCAGGATCGGATCACGGCCGCGAAACGTGACCAAATGATCGGCTCTGAGGTCGAAGTCCTCGTGGATGGTCCCGGACGCGGCCGAACCTGGCGAGAAGCCCCCGAGATCGACGGGATCGTGATGGTCGCGCCCGAACTCGAGACGGGTTCCTTCGCATCGGTGCGGATCGTCGACGCCCTCGGGCCCGATCTGGTGGCCGAGGGCGCAGTGGTCGGAGACGGTGATGACGAATGAGTGATCCCACCTACGGGCCATCGGCGATTGCCACCCCGGCCAACTACGTCACCATGTTGCGGATCCTGGTCTCGCCGTTGTTGTTCGCCATGATCAGTCACAAGCCGAGTGGATGGCTCGTTTGGGCGCTGTGGACGGCATTGGCGTTGACCGACGGGGTGGACGGTTGGATCGCTCGACGCCATGGCACCACGCGAAGCGGGGCCTTCCTCGATCCGTTGGCCGACAAAGTGCTCGTACTCGGGGCGCTCTTCTCGCTCGTCGCCGTCGGCCGCTTTCCCGTCTGGCCCGTGGTCATCATCGCCGTGCGCGAGTTCTTCATCAGCGTCTATCGCATGTGGTGGGGTCGGCGGGGTCTGGCCATGCCGGCGCGCCGGTCGGCGAAGTTGAAGACGCTCGTCCAGTC
>CAZMJK010000142.1:823-5326 GCA_964566555.1 uncultured Bifidobacterium sp.
CGCGGTCGCCGCAGTGCTGTTCCCGTTGACCACCGATTGGGTGTGGCTGGGAGACGGACTGCTCTATCTGGCGACGTTCCTCGCGGTCTTCAGCGCGCTGCAGTACGTCTGGGACGGCAGTCGTGCGGCCACCTCGATGGAAGTCGGTGAACTCGCTCCGAGGTCCGACGCGTAAGATCGCCGCCATGTCTCACGGACCTTCGACGGCGCAGAAACCGCAGGCAACACCGGTGGGGTTCCTCGAACTCTTCTACGACCTCGTCTTCGTTGCATCGACCATGGTGCTGTCGAACGAGTTCACCCGTGATCCGTCGTGGCAGTCGGCCGGTCTGTGCGCGCTCATGTTCGTCCTGTTGTGGTTGTTGTGGTTCCACACGACCGTGCTCATGAATGTCGATCGCCGAGACGATCTCGGCCAACGCGGCCTGATGTTCGTGCAGATGTTTGTCATCTTCATCATCACACTCGAGTTCGTGGATCGCACCGAGACCGACCCCGATTTCGTGGGCCTCGGCTACATGGTTGCCGTCTTCGTTCTGGCGTTGGCCTACCACCGGGTCCGCAATCGTCCCGGCGGCACCGGACAATGGGCCAGAGGACGACGGAATCGCCTGCTCCTCGCCGGCCTCGCCATGATCGTGGCCTTCGCCATTCCCGATGGCATCGACTTCATCGTGTGGGCGGTGGCGATCATGCTCCTCGTCGTACCGACCTCGGCGTCGCACTCCCGTGGTCTCCCGGTCGAGGCCGTCGATGAGCACCATCTCATCGAACGGGCGGCGTTGCTCACGCTCATCATGATGGGCGAGGCGTTCGTCAAGGTCGCGCTCGTCGTCTCGGCGGGCACGCTGACCTCGTCGGACATCTTCGTGATCGCCGTCATGTTCATCGTTCTGTTCAGCCTGTTCGCGGTGTACTTCGACGACATCCCCAAGGCTGGGATTCGGCCGGGGATCCTGGCGGGCGAGAGTTGGTTGCTCGCGCATCTCGTGATGCAGATCGGGATCGTCTCCGTGGCCATCGGGATGTCGAAGTATCTGCAGGTCGAACACGGTCATGTGCATGACGTGGCCATCGTCGTGCTGGCCGTGGGCTTCGTCGGCATCTTCGGTGGACTCAGCGTGATCGGGATGCTCGGCATGCGCGAGCCCAAGGGAAAGCTCTTGGCCCTGCGTCTCACCACCGTCGCGCTCGCGGTCATCGCTGGGTTCGTCACGTGGAACGTCACATCCATCACTCCCCAGCAGTTCGTGCTCTTCTTGGCGGGTCTGGCCGTCGTGCACACCGTCATCGACGAGTTGCTCCAGCCGAGGACATGGGTGGTGGCGCACGGTCCGGGGCTGGATGATGATCCGCTCAACATTCGACTCGAGCCGGCATCTCCGTCGGGAAAGCGGGACGTCGTCTAGTCCGTCGCCGCACTTCGTCGTTCGCGATGCCGACGCCTACGATCGGACCCCATGACGGGCGGAAGCGACGAAGCGACGACCAAGCACGCGGGGCCACCTGTCGGTTTTCTCGAACTGTTCTACGACCTCATCTTCGTCGCGTCGACGATGGTGCTCTCGAACGAGTTCGCGCATGATCCGACCTGGTCATCGGCCCGTAACTGTGGGCTCATGTTCGCCATCCTCTGGTTGTTGTGGTTCCACACCACGGTGCTGATGAACGTGGAACGTCGCGACGACCTCGGACAACGAGGACTGATCTTCGGTCAGATGTTCCTCATCTTCGTTGCCACGCTCGTGTTCGTGCAGCGCGACGCCACCGTCGATCTCGTCGGCGCGGTGTACCTCATCGCCGTGCTGCTCGTCGCCTATGCCCACCACCGATTGATCGACCTTCCCGATCCGGTCGGGGGCTGGGCTCGTTCGCGACGCAACCGACTGGTCGCGGCCGGTCTGATCATGCTGGTTGGCATCGTGATCCCCGATGGTCCCGATTCGGTCCTCTACGCCGCCGCGATCCTCCTGCTCGTCGTTCCCACCTCGTTGGTGGCAGAGGAGGGCCGTCCGGTTCCCGAGATCGATGCCCATCACCTCGCCGAGCGCGCCGCACTCCTGACCCTGATCGTGATGGGGGAGACGTTCGTGAAATCGGCGTTGGTGATCTCGACCGGTTCGATCGCGGCCTACGACGTCATTGCTCTCGTGGTGTTGTTCGTGATCCTGTTCGGGCTGTTCTCCGCCTACTTCGATGACGTCCCCAAGGCGGGTATCCGGCCCGGCGCGCTTTCGGGGGAGATGTGGCTGCTGGCCCATTTCCTGCTCCAACTCGCCATCGTCGCCCTCGCCGTCGGAGTGTCGAAGTACCTCCAAATCGGCGATTCGCCGGTGCCGGCGAAGGCAGTCGTGATCCTGATGATCGCCTACGTCGGGATCTTCCTCGGGCTCGGTCTCATCAGTACGTTCGACCAACGAGTCCCGCGGTGGTCCACCGTCCGAGTCCATTGCGCCGCCGCTGGCATTGCGCTGGCCTGTGGAATCGCCACGCTCATGCTCGATCCCGTCACGCCCGGTATGTTCCTGATCGCTCTCGCGCTCGTGTCGATCGGCGATGCGCTGATGTCACAGCGAGCGCGCAGGAACACCATCGTCCTCGTCGATGGCATCGGCCCGACCTTGGCTGGCGACGGCCACTAAGCGCTCCATGAAGGAAGACCATGAACTGTGAAGTCGTCGCCGTTGGAACCGAACTCCTCCTCGGTCAGATCGTCGATACGAACTCCTCGTGGATCGGTGAACAGCTCGCCCTCGCCGGTATCGACTGCTTCCTGCAGGTCAAGGTCGGCGATAACTGGGATCGCATCCGCGATGCCTTGCAGATCGCGCTCGATCGCAGCGACGCCGTCATCGTGTGTGGCGGGTTGGGGCCGACGCAGGATGACATCACCCGAGATGTCATCGCCGAGGTCATGGGCGTGGAACTCGAAGAGGATCCCGAGGTCATCGAACGACTGCATGCCATCTTCGGCTCCCGGGGCCGCAACATGCCCATGAACAACCTGCGCCAGGCGCAGGTCCCCGTCGGCGCGTCTCGGTTGACCGAAATGCCCGGCACCGCTCCGGGGCTCATGTGCCCCATCGGCGACAAGGTGATCTTCGCCGTCCCCGGGGTACCGTACGAGATGAAGGAGATGATCTCCGGCTCGGTGATCCCCGAACTGCGCCGTCGGGCCGGCGACACCGGCGTCATTCGCAGTCGCACGATCCGCACGTGGGGTCATAGCGAATCGGGGATCGCCGAGATGCTCGGTGATCGACTCGAGGAACTGGACCGCACGGGCACTGCGACCATCGCCTTCCTCGCCAGCGGCATCGAGGGGCTCAAGGTGCGGGTCACGGCCAAAGCCGATACCGCGGAACAGGCCGAAGCGGTCGTGGCCGCCGAAGTGGATCAGGTGGCGACCATCCTCTCCGACTACGTGTTCTCGACGCATGACCAGCCGATGGAGGAAGTCGTGCTCGAACTCTTACGCGAGCGCGGGCTCACGCTGGGTGTGGCCGAGTCTCTCACGGGCGGACTCATCGCCAGCCGACTGGTCGCGATCCCCGGCGCGAGCGATGTGTTACGTGGTTCGGTCGTCAGTTACGCCAGCGAGGTGAAGTTCGATCTGCTCGGCGTTCCCGTCGGTCCGGTCGTGAGCGACGATGCCGTGCGGGCGATGAGCGAGGGAGCGTGTCGTGCGTTGGGGGCCGATGTCGGTGTCGCCGTCACTGGCGTGGCGGGCCCCGATGAACAGGAGGGCGTGCCGGTCGGAACGGTGTTCATGGCGACGACCGTCGATGGCGTGACCGAGTCGACGATGGCGAAGTTCCCGTTCAACCGGGAACAGACGCGCCAATTCACGGTGATCTCCGTGCTCGATCATCTGCGTCGCCGCTTACTGGCGCGCTGAGTGCGACGACGAGTTACGTCCTCGACTTGAGATCGAGCGACGCGCTGTTCATGCAGTAGCGCAAGCCGGTCGGCGCGGGACCGTCGTTGAAGACGTGCCCGAGATGCGCGCCACACGATGCGCACAACGCCTCGGTGCGGATCATCCCGTGGGAGGTGTCGACCTTGGTGGCCACGGCATCGTTGGTCATGGGGTCGAAGAAGCTGGGCCAGCCGGTGCCACTGTCGAACTTGGTCGTCGAGTCGAACAACTGCGCATCGCACACGATGCAGTGGTAGGTGCCGTCGTCGTGGCAGTCCCAGTACTTGCCGGTGAAGGCCCGTTCGGTGGCGCTGCACTGGGTGACCTGGAACTGCTCGGGGGTGAGGCGCTCGCGCAGGGCGGCGTCCCGGGCGTCGGGATCGGAGGGCAGGGAGTCGGTCATCGGCGGGCACCTTTCGCACGGAGCAGGACCGGATCGGGCCCCCGAAGCCTATCGGTGGGGGTTTCGGGTCGGGCCGGGCGGGACGCGATCGGGGTCGGGGAAGGGCAACGGGGGATTGGGATCGAGGGTGGTTGACTGAACAGGTGTTCGAAGTTACAGTCATGTCGTTCGCACACCGGGG
>CAZMJK010000143.1:0-3237 GCA_964566555.1 uncultured Bifidobacterium sp.
CAACCGGCGATTGGCTCGGCTTCTCGGCCATCATCCTCCTCGCCGCCACCATCGGCGGCGGTGCCGGCGCCGGTGCGATCTCGCTGGTGATGGCCGCCCGCATCGTCCCAGGGTTCTTCTTCGGACCGCTGGCCGGGGTGCTCGTCGATCGTTGGGATCGCAAGAAGGTGATGGTCACGTGCGATATCGGTCGAGCGATCGTGATGGCACTCCTTCCGTTCGTGAGCGACGTGATCGGTCTCGTGCTCGCGTCGCTTGTGCTCGAGGTACTCACGCTGTTGTGGGGGCCGGCGAAGGATTCCGAAGTTCCGAATCTGGTTCCGCACGAACATCTCACGACCGCGAACTCGCTCTCACTCGCGGCGGCATACGGAACGTTTCCGTTCGCTTCGTTGTTGTTCGCATTGCTCGCAGCCTTATCGGTGTGGATCGGCCACATCCCCGGACTGGGCTGGCTCGAGAACAACCAGATGGCCTTCGCGTTCTATGTCGACGCCATCACCTTCATCTTCTCCGCATGGATGATCAGTCGATTGCCGTTGCCCAAACGTGAGCGACGAGTGCGTTCGACTGCGGACGACGAACGTCGTGTCGACCTCAAAGCCACCTTCGAGGAACTTCGTGAGGGTTGGAACGAGGTGTGGAAGAACCACACGGTGCGCGCAGTCAATCTCGGTCTGGCCACCGGGCTCATCGGAGGAGGAATGCTCATTCCGCTCGGGGCGGTGTTCTCGACCGAGGTCCTTGATGCCGGTGCAGCGGGATACGGCTTCTTCACCACCGCTCTCGGATTCGGTGTCGCTATCGGAGTGATCGGAGTGTCGGCGTTCCAGAAGCGATTGCCGCAGACCACGACGTTCACCGCAGCGTTGTTCGTCGCCGGTGTCGCGTTGTTCTGCGCAGCGTCGTCATCGTCGCTCTGGGCCGCGGTGATCTTCGTCGGCATCATGGGAATCGCCGTCGGACCGATCTACGTCCTGGGTTTCGCGATGCTGCAACAGGAAGTCGCCGACGACCTGCGTGGTCGCGTCTTCAGTTCACTCAACACACTCGTGCGGATGTGTGTTCTCGTCGCTATGGTGGCGGGACCATTGCTGGCGGCGATCCTCGGTCGAATGTCCTCGACCCTCATCAACAGTCGCCTCGACGTCGCTGGCAGAACGCTCGAACTCCCCGGCGTCCGCCTCGCCCTGTGGCTCGCGGCCGGGATCATCATCCTCGCCGGCTTCGCTGCGGGGGCATCGTTGCGGGCGGGTCAGCGTGTGAAGCGGGCCGGTGAATCCGATCATCCGTCCCGACCGAATCCTCCCGTCGCCGAGGCGCTTGATTTCACGCCGATCGATCTGCGTCCGGCCGGCACACCGCCGCCTCCTCACCCTGACGACGTCGACCCGTCGTCGACCTCGCTGCTCCCACCCCCTCCTCCGCCGGTGAACCCGACATGACGCGCGGAACGTTCATCGCCTTCGAGGGCGGTGAGGCCTGCGGCAAGTCGACGCAGTCGGCGAGATTGGCGGCAGCGCTCGGCGCGGTACTGACCCGTGAGCCCGGGGGGACCGAGATCGGTGCCAAGTTGCGCGCGGTCCTGCTCGATCCGGCCACGAGGAACCTCTCCGACAGGGCCGAGGCGCTGCTCATGGCGGCGGATCGAGCACAACATGTCGCCGAGGTGGTCGAGCCGGCTCTGGCCGCCGGTCGTCATGTCGTGACCGATCGGTTCGCCGGCTCCTCGATCGCCTACCAGGGATTCGGTCGCGGGCTCGAGGTCGAGGAGATCCGTCGACTGTCGCTCTGGGCCACGGGTGGCGTGTGGCCGGATCTCATCGTGTTCCTCGAAGTTCCCGAGGCCGAATCCGATCGACGACTGGGAGCGGCCCGCGACCGGATGGAAGCCGAGCCCGCTGCGTTCCACACCGCCGTCATCGAGGGGTTCCGCGCCCAGGCGAAGGCCGAGCCCGAACGATGGGTGGTCATCGACGGCTCGGGAACGATCGATGAGGTCGCATCGGCCGTCGCCGCGGCAGTGGCCGAGCGGCTACAACTGCCCTTGTGAGTCCTCGCACCGACTTCCCACCCCTTTCGGCGGAGATCGCCGGTATCGATCTCTGGGGAGAGGTCGTCGGTCAGGACGATGCGATCGGCGAGCTTCGCGCTGCCGTCGAAGCGCCGGTGCACGCGTATCTGCTCGTGGGTCCGCGCGGAAGTGGCAAACGTGCATTGGCGAGAGCGTTCGCCGCAGCACTCGTGAGTCGGAATCGTGAGGGCGAGGATGCGGTGCGCCAAGCGCGCATGGCGCTCACGCAGAACCACGCGGACATCACCGAGTTCGAACGCGTGGGAGCCTCGATCTCCGCCGAACAAGCCGATTCGATCATCGCGACTGCCGCCCGTTCATCGATCGAGAACGGCCCGAAAGTGCTGATTCTCGATGAGTTCCACCTCGTCACTTCCGCCGCACCGAAACTCTTGAAGACCATCGAGGAGCCACCGGACGGAACCGTGTTCGTCGTCCTCGCCGATGATGTTCCGAATGATCTCGTGACGATCGCGAGTCGATGCGTCCGAATCGATCTCGCCACGATCTCCGATGACGTGATCGTGCAACGGTTGATCGCCGAAGGCGTCGCGCCGGAACGCGCTGTCGATGCGGCATCGGCCGCGGCCGGAGATCTCACTCGAGCACGATTGTTGGCGACGGATGATCGATTGGCTTTGCGTCGTGCTGCATGGCGCGCCGTTCCCGATCGCCTCGATGGAACCGGTGCGCGCGCGGTCGAAACGACCGATGAGCTCCTGGCGATGATCGATGACGCGATGACGCCCCTGGCCGAGGCCCATGCCGCAGAGGCCGCGGAGTTCGCGGAACTCGTCGCCGCTCGGGGCGAACGGGGATCGGGGCGTAAACAGTTCGAGGACCGACACAAGCGCGAGGTGCGCCGCTATCGGACCGATGAGATCCGATCCGGTCTCACGGAACTCTCCCGGCGGTACCGAGACGACCTGACCGCCTCCTCCCGCCCGGCGGAGGTCGCCACGGCCATCGACCTGATCGCGGCGTTGGCCGGCAATCTCATTCGTAATCCGAACGAGCGTCTGCAACTGGTGGCGCTGTTCTCGCAGTTGGGCCGGCTTCGGCGCTGAGCTGACCCGCGTCTCCTCGCCGAGTGGGTCGAATCGGAGTCGGCGGCTAACCTCGGCGCTTCCCGCCCGGGTAGCTCAGTCGGTAGAGCAGCTCAC
>CAZMJK010000143.1:3247-5320 GCA_964566555.1 uncultured Bifidobacterium sp.
ACTCGTAATGAGCAGGTCAGGAGTTCGATTCTCCTCTCGGGCTCTGATGGCCGATCAAGACGACTTTGCCGCTCAGGCAATGGAGTACATGCCGCAGCTCTATTCGACCGCGCTTCGAATGACGCACAACGCCTCCGACGCCGAGGACCTCGTTCAAGAGACGTATTTGAAGGCCTATCGGGGTTTCGCCGGTTTCGAGCAGGGCACGAACCTTCGGGCGTGGATGTTTCGCATCCTGACCAACACCTACATCAACGCCTATCGGTCCAAGAAGCGCCGGCCCGATGAGACCGAACTCGACGAGGTCGAGGACTTCTACCTCTACCGGCGCATGGGTGGGTTGGAAGCGGCGCGCGCCTCTCGCAGCGCCGAGGACGAACTCATGGACTGGTTCTCCGATGAGGAGGTCCAGGCCGCCATCGATGCATTGCCGGAGTCCTACCGGCTGGCCGTGCTCCTCAGTGATGTGGAGGGGCTTTCCTACAAGGAAATCGCCGAAGATCTCGGTATTCCCATCGGAACGGTCATGAGTCGTCTCCATCGTGGAAGAAAAGCCCTGCAAAAGCAGTTGCACGAGTACGCCCTTGAACGGGGCCTGGCCGATGCTGGGAGTGCTGCCGCCCCCGTCGCTCTGTCCGAGGACAACTGAGATCCACCATGAACCACGACCACGACTCCGAATCCGGCGCTCAGTTCGCCGACACCCCCGACTGCGAGCGGGCGTTGGCCGAGGTCTACACCTATCTCGATCAGGAACTGACCGAGGAGATGCGGGTCCAGATCGCGGCGCATCTCGAATCCTGCAATCCCTGTTTCGAGGCGTTCGATTTCGAGGCCGAGCTCCGAATGGTGATCTCGACCAAAGCCCACTCGGTCGAGGTGCCGGAGTCACTGCGCATCCGGATCGAGGAGAAACTGACCTACCTGCGGATCGAGGGTTCGAACGGTTCCCAGGACGACGTTGGCGGGCAGCCCCGCCGAGCGGAATAGGATCATCGTCATGGAACTCCTGTTCGCAAAGGTGTGGTCGTTCTGGATCGCGCCGGCGCTTCTGCTGCCGACGATCCTGATCCTGTTGGTACTCATCGGCCTGTATCTGAAGAAGGTCGTGGCCCCCCGCTATCCCAAGCGCTGAGCCCATGGCCACAGCGGTCGATTGGGGAGTCGCTGAGAAGGTTGCGACCCGCACCGCCCGCAAGGACCCCTTCGCCGAGAGTTACCACTACCAGTCCCTCCAGCCCGACTTCGATCGCCTGACTTCGATCGCCGAGGAACTCGTTGCGCAAGAAACAGGGCTTCGTTCGCTCGCCGGCCCCGCCCGCGCTCGAGTGACCGACCGACCGGGGTGGATCCGCGCCAATCTCGCCTCGTTCCAGAGACTCTTGGCCCCGATGCTCGAGAAGTTCGGCGATCGGGTGTCATCAAGTCGGGTGGCACCACTGACAGCCCGTCTGGCGGGCGCAGAACTCGGTGTCGTGTTGGGCTGGATGTCGGGGCGGGTGCTCGGGCAGTACGACCTCCTCGTGATCGAGGAGGAGAATCCCCAGGATCAGGACATCGTCTATTACGTAGGTCCGAACGTGCTCGCGTTGGAGAAGCAGTTCGCGTTCCCTCCAGAGGAGTTTCGGATGTGGTTGGCCCTCCACGAGGTCACCCATCGAGCGCAATTCACCGGAGTTCCATGGTTGCGGGAGCACTTCCTCGGACTCGTGCACGAAACGATGAACACGATCGATCCCGATCCGGAACGAATGAGCGAAACGCTCTCCCGCGTCACCGCCGCCGTCCGATCGGGAAAGAAACCGTTCGGCGATCAGGGACTCGTCTCGCTCATGGCCAGTCCCGAGCAACGGGCGGTGCCCGATCAGGTCAGCGGGATGATGAGCCTTCTCGAAGGTCACGGCGACATCACGATGGATCGCGCCGGTCACGAACGAGTGCCGAGTGCGGATCGGTTCTCGAAGGTGTTGCGGGAGCGCCGTGAATCGGCACGAGGTCTGGCGAAGATCCTGCAGCAACTCATCGGCCTACAGGCGAAACTCGCGCAGTACGCGCAGGGTGAAGCGTTCATCA
>CAZMJK010000144.1:0-5277 GCA_964566555.1 uncultured Bifidobacterium sp.
GAGGTCGTCGTGGTTGGGGACGGGGGGCTGGGGGGGGGGCGCGGCAGGCGGGGGAGGCGGGACCCCGCCACCTAGGTCAAGAGTCGCGGCCCGGGGGAGAAATGCGCGCTCCGCACGGAGGGTCGCTTCTCGGGTGGGACCGCCGGACTCTCGATCGGGCACGTCTCTCCGGAGGCCGCCGAGGGTGGCCTGATCGCCCTCGTGGAAACCGGCGACACGATCAGCATCGATATCCCGACGCGCACCATCACCCTCGATGTGCCTGCTGCGGTGCTCGCTGAGCGTCACGCGCGCGAGATCGAGCGCGGTGACGATGCGTGGACGCCCCGAGGTCGCGAACGCAGCATCTCGCTCGCGCTCGAGGCCTATGCGGCGATGACGACCTCCGCCTCTCGTGGGGCGGTGCGTGATCTCGGGCGGCTTCGTCGTTCGTAGCCGCTTCGCTTCACGACCCGGCGAACTGTTGGACCAATCGAGAGCGGTACAACTTCCCCGCGTCGCTTCGGGGAAGTTCATCGACGATGAAGACCTTCCGGGGCGTGAGCTGGGAGCCGAGTTGCTCGGTGCAGAACGCCAGCGTCGACTCGATGCAGTGGTCGGCGTCAGACCCTTCGGGTAGCACGATCGCGGCAGCCACGATCTCACCCAGGTCGTCATCGGGCAGACCGAAGGCGGCACCGTCGATGATGTGCGGTGCTGCGCTCAGCGCTTCGTCGATTCGCGCCGGGTAGATGTTGACGCCGCCGCAGTTGATGCACTCGGCTGTTCGTCCCGAGAGGTAGAGGTAACCGTCCTGGTCCACATGGCCGCGATCGCCGACCGTGTACCACTGACCGGATTCGTCATAGGTGTTCGCCGTCTTCTCCGAATCACCGTGATATCGGAATCGCGACGCGCTGAAGAACCACACGGTGCCGATCTCGCCCGGATCGGCCGGAGAACGATCGTCACGGCGGATGCAGAGCCGCGAGGGGTCGACCCGTCCCACACTTCCGGGATGCGCGAGCCACTCCTGTGGCGTGATCCACGTGCCTGGGCCTTCGCTGGCGGCGTAGATCTCGTGGATCACCGGTCCGAACCACTCGAACATCGATTGTTTCGTGGCGACGGTGCAGGGACCGGCGCCATGCAAGACGAATCTGAGAGAGGACACGTCGAATCGTTGGCGCTCATCGACCGCCAACATTCGGTTGAACATCGTGGGAACGAAGAACGCATGAGTGATCGAATGCGAGTCGATCAATTCGAGGGCGCGTTTCGGGTCGAAGCGATCCATGAGGATCACGGTGACCCCGGCGCCCAGTGGCCATTCGAGGCAGAGTCGGCTGGGACCCGAGTGATAGAGCGGAGCGGTGCACAACATGGAGTCACCGTTGTCGCCGTCCATGCCGAACATCGCCACCATTGCGGTGCCCGCCGCTGCGGCGGCGGCGGAGGGTTGGGGGTCGTGGCGGACTCCCTTGGGACGCCCCGTCGTTCCCGAGGTGTAGATCATCTGGGTGCCTCGAGCGCGTTCGGGCGCGGGATCCGCAGTGGGATCGACCGCCGATGCCCAGGTCTCGAATCCGCTGATCGGTTGATCGATCGCAATGCGGAGACTGACGGCGTCGGGGGCGGCGGTGGCGTGCGCCGCGAAATGTGATTCGGCGACCAACGCCTTCGCCCCGGAGTCGGTGAGCACGTACTGGACGTCATCGGCTTCGAGATGCCAGTTGACGGGGAGGAGGATCACGCCCGCCCGTAACGCGGCCTCGTAGGTCACCATCCACTCTGGGCGATTCCGACTCAGGAGGGCCACGACGTCGCCGGTGCCGAGACCCGCCCGTGCGAAACGCGCGGCGAGCGCATCGACCTGTCGTTCGAGTTCGCCGAATGTCATCGTGTCGCCCGACGACGTGATGATGGCGGGCCGGTCCGGATCGCGCTCGGCGATGGCAGAGATCTCGCGTCCGGTCGCGTGCAGGTCCTGGTCGATCACTCCCGATGCCTTTCGATCATGTCGAGTGGTGGGCCTCCGATCGTAGATGGTGCGTCGGTGTGGGGATGAGTGGTGTTCGGGGCATCGGTAATGTCTGGGGCTGTGGTGGAAACGCGATGAAGCTCTCTCTGCGACGGATTTGGGCCACGATCTCGTCGGTCATCCGCTTCTCACCGGTCGAGGTTGAGCGAATGCGGCGACGATTGCGTCGAATCGCAAACGTCGAGGATTTTCGACGGGTGGCGAGAAGGCGATTGCCGCGTGGCGTGTTCGACTACATCGACGGTGGTGCCGAGGACGAACGGACTCTGCGAGCCAATTGCGAGTCGTTCGCGCGGGTGACGTTTCGACCTCGAGTGCTCCGAGGTGTGAGCGAGATCGATGTCTCCGGTCGTGTTCTGGGGCAGGAAACCGGGATGCCGTTCGTCATCGCGCCGACCGGATTCACCCGCATCGCCCATCCCGAGGGCGAACTCGCTGTAGCCCGTGCCGCCGCGCGAGCGCGGATTCCCTACACGCTTTCGACGTTGGGGACCCGCTCCATCGAGGAGGTTCGTGGCGCGGTTCCGTCTGGGCGACTGTGGTTCCAGGTCTATGCCTGGCGCGATCGCGACCTCGTCGCTGACATGATTCGGCGTGCGGCAGCGAACGACTATGAAGCACTCGTGCTCACCGTGGACACAGCGGTGTTCGGACGCCGAGAGCGCGACCTGCGCCGAGGGTTTTCGTTGCCTCCTCGGATCGGACCCGGCACGTTGCTCGACGGAGTGTTCCATCCCGGATGGACGTGGTCGTTCCTGAATTCGGAACCCATCCGCTTCGCCAACGTCGTCGGCGCAGCAGTCGGTGACGGGTCCTCACCGGTGGATCTTGCTGAGTACATCAACGCCCAGTTCGAACCTGGACTCTCGTGGAGCGATGTCGAGTGGCTCCGTTCGCTCTGGTCCGGTCCGATCATGGTGAAGGGGATCCAGACGGTTGCCGACGCCCTCCTCGCCGTCGACGCCGGGGTGGATGCGATCGTCCTGTCGAATCACGGGGGTCGACAGCTCGACGGCGCACCGGCGATCTTGGATCTCGTGGCACCGGTGGCCGATTCTGTGGGTGGTCGCCTCGAGATCGTCTGTGACGGTGGCGTGCGTCGAGGCAGTGACATCGTCAAGGCGATGGCGGCCGGAGCGAACGCGTGCATGGGGGGACGCGCCTACCTCTACGCCCTTGGCGCGGCCGGGGAGGCGGGGGTGGACCAACTGTTGTCGACCTGGCATGAGGACATTCGCCGAACTCTGGGGCTGCTCGGCGTGTCGTCGTGTGCCGAACTCGATCGGTCCTTCGTCTCTGGTCTCGCGTCCCCAACATGAGCACTCACGATCGCCGGCGCGCCCTGCGTGTGAGCGGGGTCATGGCTAGTGTCAACGCCCATGACTGTGTCTCTGGACAATCGCCCCGAACTCGTCGAACCGGCAGCCCGCACCATTCTCGGCGCTATCGACCTGGGCGATGGCGGTTCGGAGAAGCAACGCCATCTTCTGCAGTCTGTGGTGAACACAGTCTGGGAGCGCCCCGACCTGCGTCTTGAGGATCTGACACCGCTGAACCCAGCTGAAGCGGCGGCGATCTTCGACACTCCGCTGGTTCGCCAGCGTCTTCGGAAGTTCCTCGTCCTGTTCGAATTCTGTCGCCACCCGTTCACTGAGGAACAGATCTCGCTCGTCGATTCCTACGAGATCGCATTGGGTGACGATGGACACGATGCCGGACTGAAGATTGCTCGCGACTTCGTTCGCGAGGGCCTCGCCAAGGCCATTGAGGATGTGCAGCGTGTGTCGGCTGGAACGTTGGTCGACCTTTCGGAAATCTCGATTGCCGAGCACTATTCAGAATTGGACATGAAGGCCCCTGAGCTCGCGAACGAACTTCGTCGTTTCGCACAACTGCCTCCGGGAACGCTCGGTCGCGAGTACTACGACTTCTACTTTCGCAACAGTTTTGAATTACCAGGCGAAGGGCACGGATCCCCTTCGTTCTTTGTTCGTCACGATATGTGTCACATCATCGCCGGGTATGGCCCTACCTCGCCCGAGGAACTTGCCCTCTCTGCATTCCACGTTGGGATGCACGACAACGAAGTGAATTGGAATTTCCTGATCGTTTCCTTGGCTGCGCTTGAACTTGGTCTCTTCAATACGGAGAACTTCGAGGGAAAATCCGACATTCTCGATCGCGACGGCGCTCTCGAACTCATGGTCGAGGGATTTGTTCGCGGATCGCAGTGCACCGGAGATTTCTCTGAGATCGATCATCTGGCCGAGGCCCACACGCCCGTCGTGGAACTCCAGGAACGGTTCGGAGTGCCCCCACGCCGTTTGTGAACCGAACCTCGCTCGACCATTTGCGAAAACGATGAAGGCCCCGCCGAGGCGGGGCCTTCATCGTTACGAGATGCGACGTGATCAGGCGAGTCGCTCGATGATCATCGCCATTCCCTGGCCACCACCGATACACATGGACTCCATGCCGATGGTGCCGCCGCTGTCCTCAAGGCCGTTCAGCAGCGTGGCCATGATGCGGGCACCCGTCATGCCGAACGGGTGACCCAGGGCGATTGCTCCGCCGTTCACGTTGAGCTTGTCCCAACTGATACCGAGATGCTTCGCCGACGGGACCACCTGAGCGGCGAATGCTTCGTTGATCTCGACGAGGTCGATGTCGTTGATCGTCATTCCGGCGCGTGCCATCGCTTGACGACAGGCTTCAACCGGTCCGAGGCCCATGATCTCAGGGTCGAGCGCACTCACCCCCGAGGAGATGATGCGAGCGATCGGCGTGAGCCCGAGTTCCTTGGCTTTGGTGTCGCTCATGACGATCACGGCGGCGGCGCCGTCGTTCAGCGGACAGGCGTTGCCGGCGGTGACGGTTCCGTCGGGTCGGAACACCGGCTTGAGCTCGGCCAACTTCTCCTTGGTGGTCCCGGCACGAATGCCGTCGTCCTGCTTGACGACGACGCTGTTGCCATCGGCATCGACCGTGGTGATCGGCGTGATCTCCCGCTCGAAGAACCCGCGCTCGAGAGCGGCGGTGGCTCGTTGCTGGGACTGGGCAGCGAACTCGTCCTGTTCCTCGCGCGAGACGTTCTCGGCGGTCTGACCCATGCCGAGGTAGTAGTCGGAGATTCCGCCCTCGAACGGCGTCCAGGTGGGGGCTCCACCTTGTGATCGTTCGGCGGTGCGAGCCTCGGCCGCAGCCATGAGCGGGTTGTGGGTTCCGGGAAGTCCATCGGACATGCCGAGACCGAACTG
>CAZMJK010000145.1:0-2543 GCA_964566555.1 uncultured Bifidobacterium sp.
CCTGCAGACCATAGCAGCACCCCCCACGATGGCCCCAATGCTGTTCCCCGGCCACTCACGCGGTTCGGGCGAGTGCATCGACGACGAGTCCGACGAGCACCCCGAGGAACTCGTAGACCGCCCACGCGGGCAGTTCGGGGTCGTCCTCTTCGAGCTCGGGGAAGCTGTCCTCGCTCACATCGAGTCGAGTGCCGAGAGCGAGACGAACGGTGTTGAGCCCGACCATCCACATCTCGAGGGTGGCTCGATCGAGTTCGATGGCGTTCGCGGTCTCGGCCACTCGTGCGAGTGCTTCGCGTCGGGAGCGGAGGAGGTCGCTGTGGACGAGATTTCGGTAGGCCTCGTTCACCGATTCGTCGGACGCGTGTGCGACGGGGAAGATCCGCCGCAACATCGGATTGTTCTGAGTGGCGTCATCGTCATCGAGGAGTGAGCGGACCTCCGTGCATACCTCGGCAATCACTTCTCGGAGATCGGACCGCAGATTGATGATGAATCGGTCCCGACCCTTGCTCTGAATGACGCGCTTGAATCCGAATGCCATCTCAGTCCTGCTGCATCGTGGCCCACAGGCCGTGCTCATGCAGGCGGAAGACATCGAGTTCGGCCTTCTCCTTCGATCCGTTCGAAACGACAGCACGACCCTTCTCGTGGACATCGAGCATGAGGGACTCGGCCTTGTCGTGGCTGTAGCCGAAAACTTTCTGCAGTACGTAGGTGACGTAGGACATCAGGTTGATCGGATCGTTCCAGACCAGCACGATCCACGGGCGATCGACGTCGACGGTTGCATCGATCGATGGATCCTCCACTTCGATCGGAGCGACGTCGGATGCGGTCGGACCCGTCATCGACTCGTGACGAGGGCCGTGTCCTGCTCGACTTCCTCCGGTCGAGCGGTGAACGAGAGGTCGAAGGCCAACACTGCGATCCACACGACGGCACTACCCAGAACATGAAGCAGAACAAGGCCCGGAGGGACTTTGGTGAAGTACTGGAGATAGCCGATCGATCCTTGAACGACGATGGCTCCGACGAGGAACTTCGCTCGTCGGTCAACGTTCGTCGGAGCACCGGTGTTGCGAAGCATCACGAAGATCGTGATGGTCAAGGCCAGGAAGATCCATACCGTGACGCTGTGGAGACGCGCAACACTTCCGATGTCGAATGACAATCGCTCGACCGTCTCGTCGCCACCGTGTGGACCTGTTCCGGTCACGATCGTGCCGGTGAAGAGCACGAGCGCTCCGAGGACAACGAGTACTCGTCCGAGCACACGGACGTTCTTGGGGACGACGGGCAATGCCGGTGCTTGCGCCCAACGCGACCGTTCATGGAGAACGAACGCGTTCCAGATCAACACCATCGACATGGCGAAGTGGGCGATGACGAACGGTGGGTGCAACTCGAACAACACGGTGAGTCCACCGAGAATGATCTGACCGATCACGCCAGCCACGAGTCCGAGTGACAACCACGTGAGATCACGTCGACGCGGCGTCCGGATCAGCGAACCGAGAACGGCGAGGATCACTGCGATCGACACGAATCCGGTGACCGTGCGGTTCACGAACTCGATCATGGCGTGGTACTCGAGCGGCGCGACGAGCTGGTTCTCTTCGCAGGTGGGCCAATCGGAGCATCCCAGTCCCGAGCCGGTCAGCCGAACGGCGGCGCCGCTGACGGTGATGAACACCTGCGCGAGCAGGGCCACGAGGGTGATGCGCCGGTAGGCCCGCGGGGAGAGTCGAGGCAACCGCACGGGTGCGATGGTACGGGAGCGGACGGGAACTTCCCCAACCTGGAGGCCCGGGTAGGGGCGGCCGTCGGGGGCATTCCCCGACCGACCCGATTCTCCGAAGGCGGAACTCCCGCCCTAGCATCGTTCCCGATGGAAACGGTCGCGCATCCCCCTCTCGCAGCGCGACTGCGGGGGTACATCGCCCTCACCAAGCCCCGAATCATCGAGCTCCTGCTCATCACCACCGTTCCCACCATGATCGTGGCCGAACGGGGCCTTCCCTCGTGGTGGCTCATGGTCGCCACGGTGATCGGCGGGACCGGCGCAGCGGGCGGCGCCAACGCCATCAACATGTACGTGGATCGGGACATCGATGCGCTCATGCGTCGGACCCGTAACCGTCCCTTGGTGACCGGGCTGATCGCTCCTCGCAACGCCCTGATCTTCGCCGTGGGCCTTGAAATCCTGGCTTTTTTCTGGCTGTGGATCCTGGTCAACCTCCTCAGCGCCGTGCTGGCGGTGTCGGCCTGCCTCTTCTATGTCTTCGTCTACACGCTGTGGCTGAAGCGCACGAGTAGGCAAAACATCGTGATCGGCGGTGCAGCGGGTGCAGTACCTGTGCTCGTTGGTTGGGCCGCAGTGACGGGCACCCTGTCGTGGGCTTCCGCAGCGCTCTTCGTATTCATGTTCTTGTGGACCCCGCCACATTTTTGGGCGCTCGCCATCAAGCACGCCGACGAGTATCGGGCAGCAGGTGTTCCGATGTTGCCAGCCGTCGCGACGCTTCGACACACCACCAACC
>CAZMJK010000145.1:2553-5255 GCA_964566555.1 uncultured Bifidobacterium sp.
CCGTGCTCATCGGGTGGTCGGCGGTGACCGATTCGCTGGCCTGGGCCCCGGTGCTGCTCTTCGCCGTCATCTTCTTCTGGACGCCACCCCATTTCTGGGCCTTGGCCATCAGATACGAGGAGGACTACACCGCTGCCGACGTCCCCATGCTCCCGTCGGTGGTGTCGAGGCACGAAACGGCGGTCCGGATCCTCGTCTACACGCTGATCGTCTGGGCCCTGACGCTGGCGTTCATCCCGGTCGGTGGCATGGGCTGGATCTACGGCGTTCTCGCCTTCGCCCTCGGCGGGTTCTTCACCTTCCTCTCGGTGCAGTTGCTCCGTGATCCGTCCACCGCCCGAGCCATGCGGCTGTTCACCTTCTCGATCACGTGGGTGACCCTCTTGTTCGCCGGCATGGCGCTGGACGAACTCGTGCGTTCGGGGCTCTGAGGACCTCGTCGGGAGCACTCTCGACAGTGACGAAGAATCCGGCAGATGGTTTTCAGTCAGGCATCCGGGCGTGTGTAGGGTGAAGGCCGTTCCGCGCTTGATCCGGAGGGTCCCCTCCGGTCGAGACCGGCCCCTGCCGGCCCGAGTGTGCACGTTCGTACGAGGTCCAAACAGAACATGGCTCTAACCGACACCCGACCGGAGACCGACGCCGCGCCCGATGCGGTTGCGCCAGCGGTGGTCCCCAGCCCGCTCACCATCTTCGGTTCGGGCGATCACAAAGCGATCGGCACGTTCTATGTCCTTGCTGCCTTGGTCTTCGCCATTGGTGGCGCAGTGGCCACGGTCCTTTCCAGCGCGCATCGCCTCGGATCGGGGTCGTTCCTCTCGGAGGTCACGGCGAAGACGATCACCGAGTCGACGGAGTTGGGCCTCGTCCTCCTGGTACTCATCCCACTCTTCCTCGGACTTGCGACCTACATCGTGCCGTTGCAGGTCGGCGCCAGCACCGTTGCCTTCCCCCGAGCGGCAGCCGCCGCGATGTGGACCTGGCTGCTTTCTTCGGGCGTTTTCGTCGTTTCCCTCTTCATCGGTGGGGGTTTCGACGGTGACCGCGCCAAGTCGATCGATCTGACCCTGCTGTCGCTCGGCGGGGTGGTCGTCGCGCTTTTGATCGGCACCGTCTGTGCCGTGACCACGGCGATCACGCTGCGCAGCCCGGGCATGACGCTGGATCGCGTGCCGGTCTTCACCTTCTCGATTCTCGTCGCCGGTTCGATCTGGCTGCTCACCCTTCCGGTGCTGCTGGCCAACCTCCTCATCATCTGGGTCGATCACCGCTACGGCGGCTCAGCTTCCTTCGCGGTGACCAACCTGCGTTCGGGTCAGACCAGTTGGCTCAGTCATCAGCCGCAGGTCTACGCCTCCATCATCCCGGTGCTGGGTATCGCCGCTGATGTGATCGCCACCCTCACCGGTGCGCGGTTGGCTCGACGCAACCTCCTCCTCGTGGCGATCGGGGCGTTCGGTGTGCTCAGCATCGGCGCGTGGGCACAGTCCGCCCTCTACCCCAACTTCGCCGATGAATTCCTGTGGCAGGCCATGGGTCTGCTCGCGATCCTCCCCGTGCTCATGGTGCTCGCCGGCGTGGCGGTGGCCTTCAAGTCCGGAAAGCCCTCCCTGCAGAGCCCCCTCGGACTCGCCGTGGTGTCGCTCGTGCTCGTCCTGCTCGCCACGCTGGCCGGTGCGCGCCTCGTCGTCACGCCGTTCGAACTCACGGCCGACAACCAGTTCGCTTTCGGCCAGTTCCTGCTCGTGGTCGCCGCTGGTCTCACTGGCGGAATCGCCGGTCTGGGCTACTGGGCCCCCAAGATGACCGGTGGCCGGGCCGTTGATTCGATCGGCAAGTTGAACGTGCTGGTGCTGCTCGGTGCTGGCGTCCTCAGTGGACTGCCCTGGTGCATCCTCGGCTTCTCGACCCGGTTCTCGGGCATCGACAACGCTCGCGACGCGCTCATCGTCGTGTCCATGATCGGCTCGGCGCTGCTGGCTCTCGGGGCACTGCTCGCCGTGGCCTCGCTGCTCAGTGGTGCCCGCAAGGGTGCACCCGAGGCGGGGGACAACCCATGGGGCACGGGTCAGACCCTCGAATGGGCGTGCTCCTCACCCCCACCCACGGGCAATTTCGGTGATCTCGCCGTCGTTCGTTCCCCCGAGCCCCTGCTCGACGAGGAGGCCTGAACATGACCGCACACGTCCTTCCCCCGGCTCCTCCCGTCCAGCGCCCCCGAGTGCTCGTCGTCGGCTCGGCGTTCGCCGCGGCGGCGTCGTTCATGGTGTTCATCGGTCTGATCGGGGTCTACCTGGCCGCTCGCTCCGATTTCCTCGCATCGGGCCAGAAGTGGCTTCCCGAGGGCTCCAAGATTCCGCTGCAGCAGCCGAACACGATGTTCATCACGTTGATCATGTCGGTCATCGCGATGCAGTGGGCGGTGTCGGCGATCGCCAAGAACGATCGCGTCAACGCGTACCTCGCGCTCGGTCTCACGCTCATGCTCGGACTCGCCACGATCGTCATGACGACGTACCTCTGGACGCTCATGAAGCTCGATGTCGCATCCGGTGTGCAGGGCGTTCTCATCTACACGATCACCGGCGCTCACATCGTGATGCTGGTGCTGGCGATGTTGTTCGTCGCCCTCATGGCCCTTCGGGCCCTGGGCGGGCAGTTCTCGGCCCGCCAACACGATGGCATCACCGCTGCTGCCGTTT
>CAZMJK010000146.1:0-5254 GCA_964566555.1 uncultured Bifidobacterium sp.
GCGGATGGCAGGAATGAATTCGATGATGTGGCCATCGGCATCGATGACCGGGTGATCGAGTTCGGCGCGAATCGCAGCGACGTCCATGTGGGTACCTCCATCTGAGGCTCCAATGATGGCGCAGGATGCGGTCGTCGTCTCAGATCTTCGGTGGGAGTCCGTAGAACACACGCTCGACCACCGATCGCGCCCGGCGGGTGACCCGGCGGTAATGCTCTCGCAAGGCCCCAGGCTCGGTGTCGAGCGACCGCGCCAGCCACAGCGCCGATTCGGGTTGAGTCGGCATCGAGTCGCTCGGAGCACTGTTCACGAGGTACCAGCGGTTCCGAACTCGTTCGCAGAATTGATAGGCCTCCGTGAGGATCTCGGCATCGTCCGGGTCGAGCACATCGGCGTGGGTCAGTGCCCGCAGTGCGTCGATCGTTCCCGTGGCCTTCACCTCGTACTGCAGTTGCAGCATCTGCGCCGTGAATTCGATGTCGGAGAGCGAACCGCGTCCCAATTTGAGGTGGAAATCGGGATCTTCCCCCATCGGGATCCGTTCGGCTTCGATTCGCGCCTTCATGCGCCTGATCTCGCGGATCCCTTCCGCTGAGAGGCCGGGACGCCACACCCAGGGCTCGAGTTCATCGAGGAGTTCATCGCCCAGTTCGCGATTCCCCGCAACGACTCGGGCGCGGGTCATCGCTTGGCGCTCCCAGGTCAGCGCGTGTTCCCGCCAGTAGGTCGCATAGGAATCGATGCTGCGCGAGAGTGGACCGTTCTTTCCTTCCGGTCGCAGATCGCAGTCGATCTCGTAGAGACGAATCGCAGGGGTCGTTCCACCGATCATGCGCATGATCGATTGCGCGAGTCGTCGGGCCTCATCGATTGCATCGACGGTGGCTCCGTCGTGCACGAAGATCACGTCGAGGTCACTGGCGTAGGCGAGTTCGGCGCCACCGAGACGACCGAGCCCGATGACCGCGAAGGGGATCTGCGGGTCGAGACTCTGCAGCGCGGTCTCGAGGGTGGCCTCGGCCAGAGTCGTGAGGTCGCGACCGACCCGAGGAACATCGGCGTGATCGAACAGATCGCGCGCCGCGATTCCCAAGAGGTTCCGCTGTTGCCATCGACGAAGTGACGCCTGTTGCTCGTCGGCACCGTCGCGCAGCTCGACAGAGGCGGTGGCTGTCGCGACAAGGTCGACGAGATCTTTGGTGACCAACTTCTCCGGAAGTGGGAGTCGAGCGACGAGATCGGGATTCGCGGCGATGATGTCGCCGAGGAGCCGACTCGTCCCGGCGATCGTGCAGAGCGACTGTGCCGCCGCCGGGGATTCCCGGAAGGTCTCGGCGATCTGCCGGGACTGGCGCGGGCCGGTCAAGAGATTGCGGATCAGAAGGAGACCGAGATCGGGATCGGGCGAAAGGGAGAGCCAGTCGAGCAGCAACGGGAGCATCTGTTGCATGAGGCGACTCGAACGATTGAGTCCTCGGGTGAGTTCACCGAGCGCCGCGGCGGTGCGCCGGGCGTCGACGAATCCGAACGCCGCAAGGCGAACCTCGGTCGCCTCTGCGTTGAGGGAGGTCTCATCGCCCGGTTTCGTAGCGAATGCCTCGAGCAGCGGTCGGAAGTAGACCCGTTCGTGAATCCCCCGCACCGTCGTCTGCAGGTGGTGGAGATCGCGTTCGAGTTGTTCAGCGGCCGTTCCGTTGGGTTCATCGCGTCGACCCATGACGCGTGCGAGGTGGTCGAGGGCGGCCGAATCGGTGGGGAGCGTATGCACCTGTTGTTCGTCGACAAGCTGAAGTCGATGCTCGACCGTTCGCAGTTCGCGGTAGGAATCGGACAACTTCCGCGCGTCGTTCTCGTCGATGTAGCCCGCTTCGGACATCTCGGTCAGCATGAGAAGGGTGTTGGCACCACGAAGTTCCGGGTCGAGATGACCGTGCACGAGTTGGAGGAGTTGAACGGTGAACTCGATGTCCCGAATGCCTCCTGGTCCTCGTTTGAGTTCTCGGTTCCCGAGCCCCTTCTTCGCCACCTCCGCCTCGGTTCGCGCCTTCATCGATCGAAGTGAGCGCAACGCCTCGGCATCGAATGGACGCAACCAGAGCGAGCGTTGCGCCGCCTCGAACCAAAGTGATCCGATCTCCGGGTCGCCGGCGACGGGACGCGCCTTCAAGAGTGCTTGGAACTCCCATGGTTCGGCCCAGCGTTCCCAATAGGACTCGAACGATGGCACGGTTCGAACAAGCGGACCGTCGCGTCCTTCCGGTCGCAGGTTGGCATCGACGCGGAAGCATCGTCGAGCGATCTCCATGATCGCTCGTGCCCGTCGGTCGAGGGCCTGACGAGGTCCGTCGCCGACGAACATGACATCGATGTCACTCGAGTAGTTGAGTTCGTTGCCACCCAACTTCCCCATCCCTATCACCGAGATGTGGGTCTCATCGTCGGCCGTGAGCCTCCATGCCGACTCGAGAACGTCGCGACCGAGGTGGGCGAGCAATGCGCCAACCTCGTCGAGTGAGTCTCGACCGGTGAGATCCCTCGCAGCGATCCTCAGAAACTCGAGATTCCGCCACGCGACCAGTTCGTCGGCAGATTCGACGATCGGTGGTGGCCGATGATCGAGCGTGGCAAGCGTTCCCAGCGCCTCGGTGGGGTGGGCTTCGATCATTCGGGTGAGCGATCGGCTCGCCGCGAGGACGGCGACGAGCGCGGTCGCTACATCGGATGCTCGAGCGGCCGTCGCCAGCGTGTCCGGCGCGGTTTCCGAGAGGTAGGAGAGGGCGACGCGCACGGCCGTAGGCGCAGCACTTCGGTCGGCGAGTTCGGCCAGGTGACTCGGAAACGGGGTCGCATCACTGGGTGTTGCCACGATTGCGAGGCTAGGCCGTGGGCTGCGGCCCCCGTAGTCTGCAGGGGTGTCCAGCCTCCGTGTCGGTCTCGCTCAACTTAATACCGTCGTCGGCGATATCGATGGCAACACGGCGCGGATCATCGAACAGATCGAGCGTGCCACCGCCGTGGGATGCGCCATCGTGGCGTTCCCTGAACTCGCGATCACCGGGTATCCACCAGAGGACCTTCTGCTTCGTTCGGGGTTCGTCGACGACGTACAGGAGGCGCTCGGTCGCATTGCAGCAGCGACTGGCCCGTGCGTCGCCGTCGTTGGATTCGTCGCAAGAGGCACTGCGTCGGAACCTTCCGTCGCCGATCACGGCGAGTCGACCCGGGTGCGGGAGGCGATCGGTCGTCCGGTGCTGTTCAACTCGGCTGCCGTCTGCGTCGATGGCGCAGTTCTCGGCGTCTACGACAAACGGGAGCTCCCGAACTATTCGGTGTTCGACGAGGCCCGCTACTTCGTCGCCGGCGACGGACCGATCCCGATCTTCGAGGTGAAGGGCCTTCGTTTTGGCGTATCGATCTGCGAGGACGCGTGGACCGAGAACGGACCGATCTCACAACTTGGTGTTGAGGGCGTCGATGTCGTGATCAATATCAACGCGTCGCCCTTCAACGTGGGCAAGGCCGCCGAACGTGCTGGGGTCATCGCCGAGCGGGCGCGGGATGCTCGTGCACCGATCCTGTACGTCAACCAGGTCGGCGGTCAGGACGAGTTGGTGTTCGACGGCGACTCGATGGTGATGTCCGCCACCGGATCGCTCCTCGCCCGCGCCGATCGCTTTCGCGAGGACCTCTTCATCATCGATCTCGATCTTTCGAGCAATCACGGATTCGTCCCTGGAGGCGGTGAGACTTTCGCCCTCGCAGAGACGCTCTCCACCGAAGCCGAGGTCTGGAACGCGCTGGTTCTGGCCACTCGCGATTTCGTCATGAAGAACGGCTTCTCTGATGTCGTGGTGGGACTTTCCGGCGGCGTTGACTCTGCGCTCGTTGCTGCGATCGCGGTCGACGCCGTCGGTGCCGACCGAGTTCATGGCGTGCTCATGCCCTCCCGATACTCAAGCGATCATTCGATCTCCGATGCAGTCGCGCTCGCCCAGAACTTGGGCATCGAGCATCGAACGATCTCGATCGAACCGGGCCACGCTGCGGTGATGGAGATGCTGTCGTCCTCCTACGACGGCAGGTCGATCGGTCTCGCCGAGGAGAATCTCCAGAGTCGCCTTCGCGCGGTCACGCTGATGGGACTCTCGAACGCCTTCGGGTGGCTGTTGTTGAACACGGGCAACAAGAGCGAGTCCTCGGTCGGGTATTCGACGCTCTACGGCGACTCCGCAGGCGGGTTCGCCGTGATCAAGGACGTGTCGAAGCTGTTGGTCTACCGGTTGTGTCGGTACCGCAATGAGCTCGCCGGTCGCGAACTTATTCCTCAGAACGTCTTGACGAAACCACCTTCGGCGGAACTTCGTCCCGACCAACGCGACGACCAGAGCCTTCCTCCCTACGAGGAACTCGATCCCATCCTGGAGATGTACGTCGAAGGTGATCATTCGGTGGAGGAGATCATCGCCGCCGGTCACGACCCGGATGTGGTTCGTCGAATCGTGGGTCTCGTCGATCTCGCTGAGTACAAGCGCCGGCAGTCACCACCCGGTCCGCGCGTGACCTCGAAAGCGTTCGGGAAGGATCGGCGGCTTCCGATCGTCAATCGCTATCGGCGGTGACGCCGCCGCGTCGTGGCCTAGCCTTCGCTCATGGCATTCATCACTGCGGGCGACTCCGTCGAGCGGATGGCGTCCTATTGCCGCATCGAGCAGTTGTTGTTCGGACTGCTCGGTGAGTGGGCGATCGATCTCGATGAGCCGACGGCCAAACTCGCGATGGTGTCGGCAGCGGATCACTGCGCGTGGCGAGCGAAGCGTTGGTACGAGTTGCTTCCCACCGCCCCGCCGGGACCTGACGCCTTTCTGACGTCGGTACCCGGGGAACTCGAGGTCTTCGAGGCGACGGCGACGATCGTGGGTGACTCGCAGTCGGGTCGTCTGGCGATGGCGTTCGAGGTGCTGTTGCCGGGAATTCAGCGGGCCATGATCGATCACCTCGATCGGACCACGGAGGTGGCCGACGCTCCGATCCGACGGATGCTGGCGATTGCGGTGACCGATATCGAGAACGACCGCGCCGCCGCCGTCGAGCCGTCGCGGCTGATCCTCGCCTCCTCCGCCGAGCGTGAGCGAGCCGAGCGGATCCAGGCGGAGTTCGCCGCACGCACCGTCGGAATCTCCGCTCTTTTTCAGGTCTGAGGACCTCTTCGGGAGCAAACGGGGGGCCCGTGGTTGGGGGGCTTGACCGTGCCGGT
>CAZMJK010000147.1:0-5168 GCA_964566555.1 uncultured Bifidobacterium sp.
ACCTACCTTCCCTTCACCTCCCGAGCTGTTATCGATGCACTCCGCAATTACCCGCATATGAACGCGTCGGTCGGCGATGGGGAACTCATCGTTCACAACTACGTCAACCTCGCGATCGCCGTGGATCTGGACTTCACCGGGCTCCTTGCTCCGGTGATCCACGAAGCGGATGACAAGCGTCTCCGGGCAATCGCTCGCGATATCAACGATCTGGCATCACGAGCCCGTTCGAAGCAACTTTCGGCCGACGACATCACCGGCGGAACCTTCACGTTGTCGAACTCGGGTTCGTTCGGAAGTCATCTCGTGCTTCCGATCATCAATCAGCCCCAGGTTGCGATCATCTCGACCGATGGGGTGCACCGGAAGCCGGTCGTCGTCAATGGCGTCGATGGAAGTGAGTCCATTGCGATTCACTCCGTGGGGATGCTGGCGATGAGTTGGGATCACCGTGCATTCGATGGCGCCTACGCCGCCGCGTTCCTTCGCGACGTGAAGGAGATCATCGAAACCCGAGATTGGGAAGCCGAGCTCTAATCATGGCGACGGGCGGCGAGGTCCTCACCGTCGGCCCTGCTCCGCTGCGTGTCCGTTGGCTGGGAACGGTTCCCTACGGCGAAGCATCGGATCTCCAGCACGCGCTGTTCGAACACGGCGCTGACGATTGGTTGCTGCTTCTCGAACATCCGCACGTCTACACACTCGGTGCCAGCGCCGACCCCGCGAATGTCCTCGTCGACCCTGCGTCGGTGGGGGCGGCATGTGTGCGCACCGACCGCGGTGGCGACGTCACCTATCACGGTCCTGGGCAGTTGGTGGGCTATCCGATTCTCTCCGTGCCGGGAAAACGCGGCGGGGGAATGGCCGACACCGTTGCCTACGTGCGTTCGGTCGAGGAAGTGGTGATTGGGGCACTCCAGGACCTCGGCTTGCGCGATGTGGGTCGGCTCGACGCCTATCCCGGAGTGTGGGTCGCGCCCGACTCCGACGCTCCGCGCAAGATCGCTGCGATCGGTGTTCGTCTGGCCCGTGGTCGATCCATGCATGGTTTCGCCATCAACGTGGCGCCCGAGATGGGGATGTTCTCGCACATCGTGCCCTGCGGAATCACGGACAAGTCCGTGACATCGCTCGCCGATGAAGGAATCGACGTCACGATGACTGAAGTCGTCGATGCTGTCGTGGCCCGGGCGACGAGTGTGTGGGCACCACATCGGCCGATCGACCGCGCGGAGGTGATTCGCCGTTCCAGCGAGGTCGGTGACGAGGACCTCGCTCCCTTCAGTCGTGGTGCCGGGGCCGGTACCCCGGTCCGGACCGCCGCCGATCACCGCTCGGGACCGTCATTGCGCCTTCGAGGGCGTCTGGCCGAGGCTGGCGTGGTCGAGGAGATCGAGCTCACCGAGCGCAAACCCGATTGGATGCGAGCGCCGCTCAAGATCGGGGGCCGTCCGCTCGAACTCAAGAAGACGCTTCGGGAGTTGAAGTTGGTGACCGTCTGCGAGGAGGCCGGTTGTCCGAATCTCTCGGAATGCTGGGCCGACGGAACCGCGACGTTCATGATCAACGGCGAACGCTGCACTCGGGCCTGCGGGTTCTGTCTCGTCGATACCCGACACCCCGAGCCCCTCGACCCCGAGGAACCCATGAGGGTCGCCGAGGCCGTCGCACAGATGGGCCTGGACTTCGCAGTGGTCACGACCGTGGCTCGCGACGATCTGGCCGATGAAGGCGCGGGGGCCATGGCCGCAACGGTTCGCGCCATCCGCGCGCGCGTCCCCGGTGTTCAGGTCGAGGTCCTCATCTCCGATTGTCGCGGGCGAGCCGAAGCCCTCGATCTGATCTTCGAAGTTCGTCCCGACGTTCTCAACCACAACGTCGAAACGGTGCCCCGGCTCCAGCGTGCAGTGCGACCCTCGGCGGGGTATGCCCGTTCGCTGGCGGTACTCGCACGAGCCAAGCGTTGCGGACTGGTCACAAAGTCCGGGCTCGTGGTGGGAATGGGGGAGACCGACGACGAGATCGCGTCGGTGTTGGCCGACCTTGCCGGTATCGGCGTCTCCATCGTGACGATCGGTCAGTACCTCCGACCGACGTCGACTCATCTGCCGGTGGAACGTTGGGTGACGCCCGAACAGTTCGAGTCCTATGTGAGAATCGGCCGCGAACTCGGGATCGATCACGTCGAGTCGAGTCCCCTCACCCGATCGAGCTATCACGCGAAACGCGCTGCGACCTCGACCGCGGTGCCAGTTGAGATTCTTTGACGGGTAGCCTGAACGCGTGCTCATCGATCGCATGCGCCGTGTTCGACGTGCCATGGCGCAACAGGGCGTCGATGCGTGTCTGCTCTCGGTCGGTCCGGATCTCCCATGGTTGACCGGCTACGAAGCCATGCCGTTGGAGCGCCTGACGATGCTGGTCGTGCCCGCCGATGCACCGGCGACGTTGGTGGTCCCCCAACTGGAAGTGCCCCGAGTCGTGCCTCGCGAGGACCTGTTCACGATTCGACCGTGGGGCGAGACCGAGGATCCGATTGCGATCGTGGTGTCTCTCATCGGTTCGGCCCGGCGCGTGGCGATCGGCGAACGGACCTGGGCCCGATTCCTCGTCGAACTCCAGAAGTCCGCTCCCGACCTCGAGTTCGGGACCACTGGTGCGGTGATCGGGCCGCTTCGAGAGGCAAAGGACCCGAGCGAGATCGCCGCCCTTCGCAACGCTGCGAACGCGGTCGACCGCATCGCCCGCCAACTCCAGAGCGGCGACATCCCCCTCATCGGTCGGTCCGAGGCCGAGGTCTCGGCGGAGATCGGGCGCCGCATCCTCGCCGAAGGACATCAACGAGTGAACTTCGCCATCGTGGCGGCGGGAGAGAACGCGGCCAGCCCCCATCATGAGCCCGGCGCTCGCGTCATCGGCCCGAACGAAGTGGTTCTGTGTGACTTCGGCGGAACGATGGCCGATGAGAACGGCATCGGGTACTGCTCGGACATCACCCGGTGTGTGGTCACCGGCACGCCCACGGCACGGATGCGTGGCGTGTACGAGATCCTCGGTGAGGCACAGGCCGCCGGGCGCGCGGCCGGCGGACCTGGGGTCCCTGCCCAGGATGTCGATGCGAGTACTCGGGCGGTGATCGATGCTTCCGGGTTCGGCGAATGGTTCATGCATCGAACCGGGCACGGAATCGGTGTCGAGGAGCACGAAGAGCCCTACATCGTGCTCGGCAACGATCGACCACTTGTCATCGGCAATGCCTATTCGGTCGAGCCGGGGATCTACCTGCCCGGAGAATTCGGATTCCGACTCGAGGACATCCTTGTGGTCACGGAGTCGGGAGCTGAGTCTCTGACGAACGCCGATCGTGCGCTGATCACTGTCGAAGCGTGACAGAGTAGGAACGCATGATCGATTTCGACGCGGCTTCCGTTCTGCTGCAGTGGGCCGCGGGCGGTCTGCTCTTCCTGTGGGTGACGACTCGTCGTCGGGAAGTGTCGCTGGGCTACGGCTGGCTCATGCGTGGCACCTATCTGCTGATGGCTGGCGGTGCGGCGTACATCGGACTCTTCGTCATCGAACCGATGCCGGTTCGCGACGCGTCATCGATCGCTGTGGTTCTCGCCTCCGGATACGCCCTCGTGTCCTCGATCGTTCGTCGAAGGGCGGGAGTCTCGGGACAGGTGGCGCTTGCCGAGGCCCGAACTGAGCGTGTCGCAGCGATGACGGGAATCGAGCGAGCGGCTGCTGCCAAAGACCACACCGCTCGTGAATTCGATCCTCGTCTCGATCTCATCGCACCGGTGTGCGGCTTCATCGGTGTCGTCGCTGCAGGTCTCGAGGCGGGCGGACCGGCATGGTTGGCGGTCTCCCGGTTCGTGGTCGGCGCATTGTTCCTCGGTGCCGTCACCGATGCGATGCTGCTCGGGCACTGGTACCTGGTGCAGCCGGGACTCGCTCGAGGTGCGTTGCTCGAATTGGTGCGGTGGACCGGTTGGCTTTGGATTCCCGAAGTGATCCTCCTCCTGGTGCCGATGGGAATGGTCTCGGCCATCAACGGCACGATCGACGACGGCTACAACGGCCTGCTCACCTGGTTCTGGGTGATGTGTGCAATCACCACGATCGGACTCGTCATCACCACTCGATTGGCACTCAAGGAGCGCGCCTATTCCGCGGTGATGGCAGCCACAGGCCTGCTCTATCTCGCGATCCTCACTGCCTTCGGCACCGACCTCGTGGCGAGAGCACTGTTGTCCTCGGGCGGCTGACGCCCCGAAGGGACCTCAACGGGCGACGAAGTACTTCGCTTGCGGGTGATGACAGATGAGTGCCGAGGTCGTCTGCTCGGGCTGGTATTGGAATCCCGTGTCCTCGTTGACCTCGATGCCGATTCGCCCGGCATCGAGGATCTCGGCCACGCGTTGGTTGTCCTCGAGTTCGGGGCATGCCGGATAGCCCCACGAGTAGCGACCGCCGCGGTACTGCTGACGGAAGAGTCCAGCGAGCGACGGGCCGTCCTCTTCGGCGAAGCCCCACTCCTCGCGGATTCGCCGATGCCAGTACTCGGCGAGCGCTTCGGCCATTTCGACGCCGAGACCATGAACGAGGAGGTACTCCTGATAGCGGTTCTCCTCGAACAGTTTGGCGGCGACGTCGCTCACGCGTTGGCCCATCGTCACGATATGGAAGGCCGCGTAGTCGGTCTCACCGGAATCGATGGGACGGAAGAAGTCGGCGACGCACATGAACGGTTCCGCTTGCTGGCGGGGATAGCGGAAGCGGGTCAATTCCTCTGTGCGAGAGGCGTCGGTCCACACCACGAGGTCATCGCCGTCGCTGTTGACGGCGAAGTAGCCGTACACGACCTGGGGCACGAGCATGTCGGCAGCCTTGGCTTCGGCGAGCTGTGACCGCAGGGTCGATCGGATGCGGTTCTTGAACTCCTCATCGGTCTCGGTCACGCCATCAGTGGTCTCGGGTCGGAACTGCCATTGATTGCGGAACAGCGCGGTCTCGTTGATGTAGGCCGCGATGTCATCGATGGGAATGCCCTTGATGACTTTGGTGCCGAGGAACGGAGGTACGAAGACCTCGTTGTCGACGGTGACATCGGGGGAGCGGGTCGGGAGATCGGCGGCGGGCGCCGCCTCCTTGGTACCGGATCGGGC
>CAZMJK010000148.1:0-5119 GCA_964566555.1 uncultured Bifidobacterium sp.
CTACTGCGACAGTCGGTGACGTGTCGTCGGTCACGGAACACTAATAGAGACGGGCGAGGACTCCACCTTCGGCGTCGGAACCGTCGGCTAGGCGGAGCCGGAGGGGATCGATTCGGTCTCGCCACTGCCGGCGGCGACGAGGGGAGAAGCGGCCAGAACGGTGATTCCGCCGACCACGACGGCGATACCGGCCAATGATCCGAGCAGATCGACGGGGTGATGGTGGAACCGCTCGCCGAAGATCACGATGCCGGCAGCCCCGGCCACGAGGGGATTCCCACCCACGAACGGCGCCAGCGCGGCGGCGAGGCTGCCCTGCCGGAACGCCACCTGCTGGAGCAGGAGGGCTCCGAGTTCGCAGAGGCCGAGAAACGCCAGGGGCAGGAGGAAGGCGGTGAGCGCTTGGTGGCTCGCCAGATTGCTGTCGATCACCTTGAGGACGACGGCGGCGGATCCGAGCGACACAGCCGCAGCGGTGGCGAACAACGAGGCCCGGACATTCGCCGCGCGTGAACGCTGCGCGAGGGCGATGAGGATCGTCAGTACCAGAACGAACGAGAGCATTCCGATCAGAGCGGTGCGCAACGGGATGTCGTAGTCGCCGTCCTGGGGATCTGCGAAGAGGAGGAACGTCACCAGTCCGACGATGGTGGCAACCGCGCCGATCCAGTCTCGACGCGTGACTCGCGTGTCGCTTACCAGGATCCCGAGACCGAGAGCGAAGAGAAGCGATGTGACCATGATCGACTCGACCTCGATGAGCGAGCCGTGTCCGAGCGCAACGGCATGGAAGAGTCCGGACACGCCCGCGAATGCGGCACCGACCAGCCAGATCGGTGTGCGGAGCAGGCGGAGGAGAAGCTGAGCGGCATGTGCGGGCGCAGGTGTGATCGAACGTGCGCCGCGGCTTTGGAAAACCGCTGCGCAGGCCCCGGAGATTGCGGCGAGCAGCGCGAGGAGCAATGCGGCGATGGACATGGTCGAAGCGTAGGAGACGCTGGGAATCCCGGAAGCGACGTGAGTGGTCTCCTACGCTGCGGCCATGGGCATCTTGGTTCTTCCCCTCATGGTCGTGTTGGCGTGGGTCTTCGCCGCATTCGGACTCACCCCCTATGGCGGCGCGACTGGTGACACCTTTGCGGTGGAGGCCATGCGGTGGATGTTGTTCCTCCCCGCAGGAATTCAGTACATCGTCAGTGGCTTCATGCACACCGTCTTCGCCAAGTCCACCGCGGAAAGCATCGGGTGGAAGACGAATGGATTCCAGTACGAGATCGGATTCGTTTCATGGGGCTTGGGCCTAGGCGGGATACTCGCGGCATCGCGAGGCTGGGAATCGTGGTTGGTCATGACCGTGGCGGGATCGACATTCCTCGTCCTTGCCGGGGTGCAACACGTTGTCCAGATGATCCGCGAGAAGAACTTCAAGCCTGGAAATTCTTTGGTGTTGCTCTATGACTTCGGTCTGCCGGTGTCGATGATCGGTCTACTCATCGCCACCCATTCGACGATGGCCTGACCGATCTTTCGGCCGACCGGGCCGAGAGGTCGATGAGGGGTAGCGTTTTCAGGGTCACGAACGGTGACCTCATCATGCTGCGCACACCCCCACACTCTTCGGCGACTCGACGTCGTGTTTCCTCACTGGCCACCGCACTGGTCGGGAGCGTCGTCGCAGTCGTGCTGGTGCTCGGCGTCGTGGTCCCGAGTGGGTCGACGGCGGCGGCTCAGGCGGTCGAGCACGATCTGCGTCCTTCGTTCATCGGGGCCCCGTACTTCGCACCGGGCGCGGTCTACACGCAGAACTTCCCCGATCCTTCGGTGGTATGGGATCCGGCGACACAGCGGTACTACGCGTTTTCGACCACCACCGGTGGCGTGAACGTGCCGGTGATGTGGTCCACCGATCTGGTCACGTGGACGGCGAGAACAACACATTCCATCCCGAACGCGAACTTCCAGTTCCACGATGCCCTGCCCGACCCATCGCCACCCGGTCATCCGTGGCAGTCAAGCCAAATCGCCTTTCCCGATGAACTGTGGGCGCCTGCCGTTGCCCGACTCTCGGGGAACGGGTCGTCGAGTTGGGTCATGTTCTACGCGTTGCGCATGAATGATGAGGGCAAACGATGCATCTTCTACGCGACCAGTCCGACTCCGGACGGTCCGTATCTGTCTCCTCGACAGATCTATTGCGGTGATCGGCCGTTGGGCTACATCGACCCAAGCGTCTATGCCGATCCGACGACGGGGCGTACCTGGTTGCTCATCAAGGACGAGGGTCAGGTCGGAGTGGCGTGGTCGACGATCTGGGCACGCGAGATCTCGTTGGCCGGTCCGACCACCGTTGCCTGGACTTACCCCGACGGAAACGCCAACGGATGGTTCACCCCACTGTTGTCGGCGAACGGCGGATGGGACCGAGGGGTCGTCGAGAACCCATCGCTGATGCGGCTCTCCGATGGACAACTGACGCTGTTCTATTCCGGGGGTTGGTGGGACAGCACCGGGTATTCGATGGGTCGTGCATCATGTCGACCCCTGCAGTTCAGTTGGACACCACTGTGCAGTCGCGTCGGCGATGGGCAGGTGATGCGATCCCGTAATGGGCGGGTCGGTATCGGTGGATCGGCCGTCTTCGTCGGATCGACGGGGGAGCCCAATGTCGCCAACCACTACTGGGAGGATGGGCTCTCTCCTTCCTATCCCACCAATCAGCGGCGCTTGATGATCGATCGTCTTTATGAAACACCGGGTGGGCTTGCCTTCTCGATCGAACCCGGTGCGAGCGGGCAAGCGCCGCCGAGCGGCTATGTCCCGATCGGACCAACCAGAGTCGTCGACACTCGCAATGGAACGGGAGTGAGTTCGCCACGCAGGCTCGAAGCCGGCGAGGTTTTCGTGGTCGACGTCTCGCCGGTCACCAACGCGAGCACCACATCGGTGACCGCCAATGTCACCGTCGACGGCCCGGGGGGTACCGGCTTCCTCAGCGTCTTCCCGTGTGGAGATCCGCCGTCGACTTCGACGCTCAACTACCTGCCGGGTTCGGCGATTCCGAATGTCGTCACCGTCCGACTGAATGGTTCACGGCACTTCTGTGTCTTCACTCAATGGACCACGGATCTCATCATTGACGTTCAAGGTCGATTCGATTCCACTCTCGCGTCGGGAGCGACGCCGGTGACTCCGACACGGCTTGTCGATACGCGCGCATCGAATCAGCTTCCCGCCGGCGGGTCGATCTCCGTGCAGATCGCGGGAGTTGCCGGCATTCCGTCAGGTGCAACCGCGGCGTTCGTGAGCATCACGTCCGATCGCAGCGTTGGCCCCGGATACCTCGTCGGTTGGAACTGCTCCGGCGCTCCACCGACGGCGTCGAACGTGAATTACGGAACGTTCTGGCCATCGGGCAACGGGGCGGTGGTGCCCCTCTCGGCGAACGGTTCGCTCTGCGTCGCGTCCAGTAACCGAGCCGATGCGATCGTCGACGTTTTCGGGTATGTGGCGCCCACGGGTCAGCGTTTGAATTCGGTGGCGCCTACTCGTCTCCTCGATTCACGCACGTCCATCGGTCTCGTGAACGGTGGGCAGGACGTGGCGGTGACCGTGACCGGAAGCGGTCGTGCGGCGGCGGGTTCCACTGCGGTGGTGGTGAACATCACGGCGACCGAGGCTCGCCATCCCGGCTGGGTATCGGTGTTCCCCTGCTCCTCGCCGCCCGCGCCGGGGGCGGAGACCTCGGTGCTCAATCTCGTTGCCGGCCAGACGAAGGCCGCGCATGTCGTGGTGCCCGTCGGGACGTCTGGTGCCGGAGCCGGCCAGATCTGTTTGCGCACGCAGAACGCCACGCATCTGATCGTCGATCTGTTCGGAGGCTTCGGCTGATCAGGTACGAAACCTCAGGTTGAACTCGACTTCGTCAGTCGCTACTGCACCTGATTGACGGTGAGGATGAGCGACGGAACGTCGGGACGAACCGGGGTCGTTCTCGCCGGCAGCGCGATCAGGCCGGTGAACGGACTTTCGGTGGACCACATCATCTCGTAGTGATCGCAGACGGCGCCGGTGCAGGTGACGGGCACGAAGAAGTTCCACGCCGCCACGACCCTTGTCGAGTTCGACACCATCGTGAAGTCGGTGGAGGTCCACGGGATGTCGATCCCGTTGACCCGGAGCCAGATGGTCACGTTGCTGGCTGCGCCCCCTTGACTTCGTGCCATCTGGGCCGAGAACACGAGGTTGTACACCCCGGGCGCAGTGAAACTGATCTGTGATCCGCTCACGATCGACACGCCGCGGTTGTTCACGGTGTCGGCGTGGTCGAAGGTCATGGCATAGGGCGTGTCGGCGAGGAAGCCGGGGTTCACGTTGGCGTCGCCCTGCGTGGTCTGATCCCAGAACGATCCGACGGCTCCGAAACCGACCGGTCCGGACGGGCCTGCCGGACCTGTTGCGCCTGTTGCGCCTGTTGCACCCGTTGCGCCGGTCGCTCCCGTCGCACCCGTTGCGCCGGGCGCACCATCGGCTCCTGACGGACCGACCGGCCCTTGCGGTCCGGTGGTTCCTTGGAGCGAAGCGATGAAGTCCTGTTCGCTTCCGCTGTTTCCCAGCAGGAGCCAGATTTGATACGCAGATTCCCCCTGAGCGCCGGTGACGCCTGTGAGTCCCGCAGGGCCCATGGCTCCGGTAGCGCCGATTCCGCCGGTGGCACCCGAAACTCCAGACAGCGATGATGTTCCGTCGCGCCCCGGTGCGCCATCCTTGCCGCGAAGTGCGTCAAGCAACTCCTGTTGGCTTCCTTGATTGCCCATACTCAACCAGATGTCGTAGGCACTCGCTCCGGGCTCACCCAGTTTCCCCGTCCCATCGCATGCGTGCAGCAACAACGCGATGACGGCGATGATCGTTGCGATCGCAACGCCAGTGGTGAGGAATCGATGCGTGCGTCGTGAGTCGCCGACGTCGTCCGTCGTTCCCGCCTCGATGTTCGTCACATGCGGAACCTACGGGCGCTCACTCCCCGAGGACATCGCCTCTTCGGGGGATTTCGCGCGTTCGCGAACGCGTGGGGCTGACGCGTGGCACCCCCAACGGGATTTGAACCCGTGCCGCCACC